>JAGBGL010000040.1 GCA_017936025.1 Bacillota bacterium
CCTGTCAGTTTGAATGCATTACTGATATTGTCTGTTAAATATTCGATAACTGATGTAATTTCACCGTACTTCATTCTTGTAGGTCCGATTACACCTATCTTTCCTGCCAGCTCACCGTTTACATGATATGTAGCTGTGATAACGCTGCAGTCCTTCATTGTGTCTTCCGTGTTTTCATGACCTATCGTGATCATCACGCCGTTTTCTCTGTTTACCAGAGTTTTAGTAAAGTCTTCTTTCTTTCCGAGCATTTCAAGGAATGTCTTTGCCCTGTCTATATCACTGTTATACTCCGGAATAGAGAAGATATTCGTAAGACCGTCCATGTACAGATTTACATCCAGCATCTGCTCTAAAGTTCTCATGAAGTTCGGCATTACATTCTGCGCCAGCCCTGACATGGCCTCCATATCTGTTCTGATGCTTTCAATGATATTAGTTGCCAGAGCTTCACTGATCGTCTTACCTCTGTAATTGTATGTCATTGTTTTGGACAGCAGTTCAAGACTGTCTTCCGTATAAGGAACATTCAGTCTGAGGGCCGTGTTGGACACCTTTCCGCTGTCAGAGACGATCATCAGTACAACAGTCGTTTCATCAACCGGAAGCAGATTGATATACTTCAGTGTATCTCTCTCCTTCGTAGGCGTCATCGCAAAGGAAGTCAGATTCGTTATCTCTGACAATATCTTTGCCGCATGCTGCACTGTCTTTTCCAGTTCCATTACATTATCGTAAAGTTCATTGGAAATCGCAGTTTTCATTTCATCAGAAAGTTCGCTCTTTCCCATCATCTCGTTAACGTACAGTCTGTAAGCCATCTCTGATGGAACTCTTCCTGCGGAAGTATGCGGATGCGTCAAGTATCCCATCTCCTCCAGATCAGCCATTTCGTTACGGATAGTGGCGGGGCTGATTCCCAGATCGAACTTTTTGGAAAGCGTTCTGGAACCAACCGGCTCTGCGGTTTTGATGAAGTCACTGATGATTGCCTGTAATATTTTCAGCTTTCTTTCGCTTAAGTTCATCTCAGTCCCTCCTGTTAGCACTCAACCACATCGAGTGCTAATTACATTTTTATTATACTAGTTTTCCTGGTAAAGTCAACATTTATTCATTAATTATTTGTATTTTTTGTCAAGTTGTTTTGATTGCTAATTATGCCAATAAGACCGATTATCGGATGTTCTGTTTTTCTGCACTGTTCCGATAATTTATTATCGGACAACACAGGTAATATATATTTCCGATAATCATTATCTCTTTATTATCGAAATTCATACACACCCGGCAAATTCCGATAAAAAACTATCGAAAATACAAAATACGGTTTTAGCGGTTATATAAATGCCGCACTGCCAAAGCTCAAAATAAAAATACCCCCGGAACCTCAAGGCCCCAGGGGAGTTAACACAAAAAACTCTGCACGAAGCAGAGTTTTTCAACTATTAATGTTTAATTCTATTGATCAGTGCAACAATTATCAGCGTACCAATTACAGACAGCACCGAACTGATCCCCAGCAGTGTTGTTACCGAGAATGCATCCAGGATTATACCTCCCAGTACACTTCCGAATACGTTACCGACCGTTAACGCTACCGTAAACACAGCCTGTCCGCGCACAGCTTCTCTCTTGTCCATGATGTGGTCGATAAAGCTTACCAGAGCCGGGAACAGCAGTCCGTAACCCAGTACCTGATTCAGCTGCGCCAGGTAGATCATGAACATATTATTAGCTATGAACATCATTATGATCTTCAGACTGAAGAATACTGCAGCCACACGGAGCAGGAATACATAAGAGAACTTTTCCTTAAGCCTGTTGAATCCCAGCATAGCCGGCATTTCGAATATGCTGAGCAGGAAAATTACAAAGCCCATCTGTTCAGTGTTTCCGCCGATATTTTCAACGATCTGGATAGTAAAGTTTTCTACAATAACGTTTCCGAAGAAAAGCAGCACTATGCCCAGACTCATGATCATGAACACTTTGTTTCTCTGAACAAATTCAGCAAGACCGATGGCTTCCACCTCTTCTTCCTGCTGCTGTTCAACAACGCCGTTCTGTGTGACCTGTTTATAATGTTTTTCTGTAATGAATATCGCGATCGTCATGATAGTCAGGTTGATGAGACCTACATACATAATCATATTAGGGCTAAACCAGGAAACCAGGTATCCCATAACGAATGCGAGCGTACCTCCGGCCAGGGACCCCATGCTTCGTCCGAGACCATAGCTTACGTTATGTCCGCCTTCACTGAGATAAAAACTCAGCGCATTTACGAACGGATGCATCGTTGTATGTCCAATAATAAGAGCTATGTAAGCGATCGTCAGCGCCAGAGATTTTTCCCCGATCAGAAGGATCGCAATAACCAGAACATACATAACTGCGATCAGAGTTTTCATCACTGTTATATTTGTGATACGCTGGATCTTGTCCGTGATATTCGCAACGCCTGTTTCCAGGAAAATAGCAAGCACACTTCCCAGTGCAATAACAAGGCCGATAGTCGAGTTTGTGTATCCTTTATCCAGCATGAATACTGATACGAAGATTCCGGCAGTTGAATACAACATCCAGAAGGTCGCCTGAATAATACTAAAGTCTAAATTGAGTTTTCTCTGCATAATTAAATCATCCCTATCATCTTCTGTACTATTAATGAAACCACTGCCACAACGAACCAGCAGCAAAGACCGAGACAGATCGGCTTAAGACCGTTGGTCAGCAGTTTTTTAAGATTTGTATTGAGTCCGATGGCTGTCATTGCCATTACGATCATGAATTTACCGATCATCACCAGCGTCTGCGGAAGTCCTTCCGGCAACGCGATGAATGTATTGATTATTGCTGTCAGCACAAAGCCCAACACGAACCACGGAAAAATCTTTTTAATACTGTAATTGTTTCCTTCAGCACTCATAGTTTTACGCGTAGTGTAAACTGCCAGCACTAAAGTGATCGGAACGATCATCAGTGTACGCGTCAGCTTTACAATTGTCGCGAATGCCAGGGCCGTATTGTTTCCTGCAGCTGAACTCCAGGAAGCCCCTGCCGCTACTACTGATGAAGTATCATTGATCGCAGTTCCTGCCCACATGCCGAATCCTGTATCGGAAAGTCCGATAAGATGACCCAGCGGCGGGAATATGAACACAGCGATAATATTAAATAAGAAAATAGTTGATATTGCCTGCGCGACTTCTTCATCATTGGCGCGGATAACAGGTGCCGTCGCCGCAATGGCAGAACCGCCGCATATGGAAGTACCCACGCCTATCAGGCATGTCGTCTTTCCATCGATCTTCATTGCCTTTCCCACAAAATATGCAGTTATAAAGGAAGCTGACAATGTGAAAACCATTACCGCCAGCGACTGTCCGCCGACCTTTATCACATTGAACAGGTTCATTTCAAACCCCAGCAGGATGATCGACCACTGCAGGATCTTCTTCGAAGTGAATTTGATGCCTGCTTCCATACTTTCCGGTCTTCTCGCAAGTGCAATTATCATCCCAAACAGGATACCGAATACCGGCCCGCCTATCACCGGGATCGCCCTTCCCAGAAGCCATGCCGGGACTGCTATCAGAAAACAGAGCAGAAGCCCGGGTCCTTTTTTTCTAAAAAAATCCATATATAGCCTTCTTTCTAAATTTGTCAACGGAATATATTATGCCACAAAACCACGCAGAATTAAATACCAAAAGAAAAAGTCGGCATTACACCGACTCATGTTTTTTATACTTATAACACCCATCTTCATGTGAATTTATCACACCGGTCGCCTGCAGATACGAGTAAATGATCGTGCTTCCTACAAATGTCATGCCTCTCTTTTTTAAATCTTTCGAGATTTTATCTGACAGTTCAGATGTCACTTTGTCGTTTTCATAAATAATCTCGCCATTTGTCCAGCCCCAGATGTAATCTGAAAAACTGCCGAACTCAGACTGGATCTCTTTGAATACATTAGCATTCTTCACCGCCGCATTCACTTTTCTTCTATTCCGGACAATCCCCTTGTCCTGCAGCAGCTCATCGATTTTCTCCTGACCGTAACCAGCCACTTTATCCAAATCGAACCCATCAAATGCTGCGCGGAAGTTTTCGCGCTTATTCAGAATAGTTTCCCATGACAACCCCGCCTGGAAGCCCTCCAGGATCAGCAATTCAAATAAAGCATGATCATCATGACAAGGCACGCCCCACTCATTGTCATGATAATCCACGTATACAGGATTATTCACATTACACCATACGCATCTCTTGTTAATCTCTCTCATTTTTTCCTTATCTATCCCAATTAGACTTACACTCTAAAACCATACCGTTACATATCTTTTTTTCTACTTGCTGAATAAATCATTGTGTGTACCCGTTCTTGTTAATGACAAAATCAGCTGATCATCTTTGATTTTATACATTAACAGCCAATCGGGTTTTATATGGCATTCCCTGAAACCTTCAAATTCTCCAATTAATGCATGATCTTTATACTTTTTATCAAGCACTTCCCCTCTTGCCAGAGAAGCAATCACTTCATCAAGTAAAGAGATTTTCATACCCCGCTTTATCATTTTCTTATAATCTCTTTTAAATTGATTAGTAAAGCTTACTGTATATCTAAGATTATCCATCTTTAAGTACTGCAAACAGTTCCTCTAAATCATTATATTTTTTTACATTTGGATCATTTATTATATTCTGTGTTTCAAGAATTGCCGCAATTGTGTCTGTATTAGGTTTTCTTACAGTTATATCAAATGGAATACCACCATTTCTGATAGACTGTCTTACAAAAATATTAAATGCGGTGGAAAGATTCATCCCTAATTCAGCAAATAAAGCCTCTGCCTGAGCCTTTAATTCCGAGTCCATTCTAATACTGATATTAGTAGTAGTTCCTGCCATACTCTCAACTCCTTTCTCTATACATTGTATGTCATTTGCACGAAAATATCAATATATTATACGAAATTAAACATATAAAAAAACGGAGACCTGAATCTCCGTTTCTAAACTCTACCGTTACGTAACGTTTCACAAAAATATATAACTCACGCTCAGCAGTTACATGACAACCTGCAGCAGCATCCCGCTCACCGCTCCGATCATAAACATCAGCAGCAGTATCCCGAAATTCTGCTTCACATTATGATTTCTCTTGAATAGATACATCACGCCGACACCTGCGCCTGAAGTCAGTCCTGCAATCATCGATCCAAAACTGACAGCCCCGGAAAGATATGCTTCCGTTATCATTACGGACGCCGCACAGTTCGGGATCAATCCGATGAGTGCAGCGATGAAAGGCTGAATGAAAGAGTCCTTCAGCAATACGGAAGCCATCCGTTCTTCGCCCAGTGCTTCTATCATAAAAGTAAGAACAAATGACACCAGGAAAATAAAACAGAAAATCTTCACCGTATGCATGAACGCAGACTGTACCGGCCCGCCTTCGCAAGTCTCACAGTTTCCGTGGAAATGATCATGATGATCATGCTCATGACACGCATGCTCGTCCACATCCTGTTCACGTTTACTGAGAATCAGGTCTATCGCCAGTCCGCAGAAAACAGCGATCACCAGCTTTATTCCGATGACTGCAGCCATCAGCTTCCACCGCCCCGGTTCAGTGAGGATGATAGGAATAGCCTCATCCGAAGTCGCAACGAACACCGCAATCAGTGTACCGAGGGTTATCGCCCTTCGGGAATACATGTCAGAAGCAATTACAGAAAAACCGCACTGCGGAATACTTCCGAATATCGCCCCGAACACAGCCCCTCTCTTCTTATGACCCATCAGTCTGTGGCTCAGCGTCGTATTATTCTTATGTTCAAGATATTCTATGACAAGATATATCAGAAATATGAAGGGCATGATTTTGATTGTATCCAAAAAAGCATGCTCTACAGAATGTAACATTATGTCACTCATCTTTTCTCCTTGTTTATCCCGGCATGAAATAAAGCAGCTGCCTTATTTCGCCCAGCCCAGAATGCAGCTGACAGCCTTTTTCCAGCCTGCCATCAGCCCGTCGCGCACGCCCTCTTCCATAGAAGGTTTGAATTCACGGTCGATCTGCCAGTTATCTATAATATCGTCAGTGCTTTTCCAGTAGCCTGTCGCAAGGCCTGCCAGATACGCCGCACCGAGAGAAGTAGTTTCAATACATTCAGGTCTCAGAACAGGGCTTCCGAGAATATCGGACTGGAACTGCATCAGGAAGTTGTTTGCACACGCACCGCCGTCAACCTTCAGATCTACCAGTTCCTTGCCTGTATCTTTTACCATCACATCAATAAGATCCTTTGTCTGGTATGCCAGAGACTCAAGAGTCGCACGCACCAGGTGGTACTTGTTCGCACCGCGTGTCAGCCCCAGCACCGCTCCCCGCGCATAAGGATCCCAGTAAGGTGCCCCCAGCCCCACGAAGGCAGGCACCACATATACTCCGTTGCTGTCTTCCACCTGGATGGCCATAGCTTCGGACTGAGGCGAGTTTTCCAGGATCTCGATCTCATCCCTGAGCCACTGGATAGCCGCACCGCAGACGAAAATAGAGCCTTCCAGCGCATAATTTACTTTGCCGTCAATTCCCCACGCGATAGTCGTCAGCAGACCGTTTTCAGAGAAAACAGGTTTTTCTCCTGTATTCAGCAGCAGAAAAGCGCCTGTCCCATATGTGTTCTTTGCTTCACCGGGTTCAAAGCATGTCTGTCCGAAAAGCGCAGCCTGCTGGTCCCCTGCAGCCCCCGCAATAGGAACAGCTCCGCCCAGAACAGAAAGATCTGTCATGCCGTAGACCTCACTGCATGATTTTGCCTGTGGAAGCATGCATTTCGGGATATCCAGTTCAGCAAGGATCTCATCATCCCACTCCAGCGTATTTATATTGAACATCATAGTTCTTGAAGCATTAGTATAGTCGGTAACATGCACTTTACCTGCTGTCATTTTCCAGATCAGCCATGTTTCGATCGTACCGAACAGCAGCTGTCCTGCTTCGGCTTTCTCACGCACACCTTCAACATTTTCCAGAATCCATCTCAGCTTAGTGCCTGAAAAATATGCATCGATTAAAAGACCTGTCTTCCTGCGGAACTTTTCTGTCAGTCCCTTTTCTTTCAGTGTGTCACAGTACTCTGCTGTTCTGCGGCACTGCCATACGATAGCATTATATACAGGCTCTCCTGTTTCCTTATCCCAGACGACAGTAGTCTCACGCTGATTCGTGATACCGATCGCCTCTACATTTTTATATGTACAGTTAACTTTCAGCAGCGCTTCCTGCGCCACGCCCATCTGTGTGGACCAGATTTCCATCGCATCATGCTCTACCCAGCCTGCTTTTGGAAAAATCTGCGTGAATTCTTTCTGCGCCACACTTACGATTTTACCTTTGCGGTCATAAAGTATGCATCTGCAGCTCGTAGTTCCCTGATCCAGGGCCATGATATATTTTTTCATGCTTTGCCTCCTATACAAATTCAGCCATTATTTCATTGGAACGATCGATTCCTGTTACAGTAAGTGCTATGTGTGTGTCCGTGATTATTACCAGACCTTTTCCGGCGTATTCTGCCAGGACCGGCTTCTGCTCTGAATACACGTCATGGAAATCTCTGCCGAAAGTTTCCCTGAAATCATCCAGAGACAGGCCTTCCAGCTTTCTGAGCGCTGTGAAAACATACTCGCCCATCATATCCTGCAGAGATTCTTCCTCATACATGTCTTCATCCTGCGGAAGCAATCCTGCCCCTGTCAGCTCAAAATACTTTTCAAAATCAGACACATTGCATCTGCGGCCGCTCTTATAAGTAAATGAATGTGCTCCAAGCCCCACGGCGTAATACTCGTCATAATCCCAGTATTTCAGATTATGTCTGCATTCATGTCCCGGTTTTGCACAGTTGGATATCTCGTAATGATTATATCCTGCCGTCTTCAGCATGCGGATACCTTCGTGATACATCTCGCGGTCCAGTTCTGATTCCGGAAGGTCGATTTCTCCATTGCGGTACATGCGTGCAAACTCCGTGCCCTCTTCCAGCTGCAGGCTGTAAAAAGATATATGATCAGGTCCCAGCCCGATCATCTGTCTGAGACTGTCTTTCCACATTTCCATCGTCTGGCCCGGAATACCGAACATCAGATCTGCATTGATATTGTCAAATCCCGCCTGACGGGCCTGCCTGAAATTTTCCAGAAAATCCGCTCTGTCATGTGCTCTTCCCATGAATTCGAGCATTTCATCATTCATAGCCTGCGCACCCATACTGAGCCTGTTTATCCCTGCCCTGCGGTAAACTGAAAGCTTGTCCGCATTAAGCGTCTTAGGATTCGCTTCAATGGTTATTTCCGCATCTTCAGTAATACAGAAAGCGGCCTCCGCCGCTTTCATGATTTCAGTTATATGATTTTCGTGGAGAAGCGACGGTGTGCCTCCTCCGATGAATACAGTATCTATTTTTATGCCCTGTCCGGCGTACATACCGATTTCATTTTTCAGAGCTTCAACATACTGCTCCTGCAGCCGGCTGCTGCACCCTCCGAACGAGAGAAAATCGCAGTATCCGCATTTCTTCAGGCAGAACGGGATATGGATGTACAGCCCTGCAGGCTTTATTTTTCTATTTATTTTCATCATATTTCAGTACTGCTGTGAAGGCTTCCTGAGGTACTTCTACCTTACCGAACTGACGCATACGCTTCTTACCTTCCTTCTGTTTTTCCAGCAGTTTTTTCTTACGGGAAATGTCGCCGCCGTAACATTTTGCAATTACGTCCTTACGGTAAGCACGTACAGTCTCCCTGGCAATAACTTTCTGTCCGATAGCAGCCTGGATAGGCACTTCGAACTGGTGCATCGGAATAACTTCCTTCAGCTTGGAACATACGAATCTTCCTCTGCTGTACGCCTTTGATTCATGAACGATCATGGAGAATGCATCCACCAGATCTTTGTTCAGCAGCACGTCCATCTTGACCACATGAGATTTCTGATAACGCGTGAATTCGTAATCCAGAGAGCCGTACCCTCTTGTCTTGGATTTCAGCGCATCGAAGAAGTCATAGATAACTTCGTTCAGCGGCATATCGTAGTGCAGCTGTACACGGTTTTCCGTGATGTATTCCATGTGAAGCATATTGCCGCGGCGTTCCTGACAGATTTCCATGATGTTTCCTACATATTCTTTAGGGATCATGATGTCCGCTTTTACCATCGGCTCTTCGATATGGTCGATTTCTGTCTGCGGCGGCAGGTTGGAAGGGTTCTGAACCATTTCAACAGTTCCGTCAGTCTTTACAACTTTATAGATTACACTTGGAGATGTTGTGATCACTGCCAGGTCGAACTCTCTTTCCAGACGTTCAACAATGATTTCCATGTGAAGCAGTCCCAGGAATCCGCATCTGAAACCAAAGCCCAGTGCTGTGGAAGTTTCCGGTTCGAAATGGAAAGCAGCGTCGTTTACCTGCAGTTTTTCCAGTGCATCTTTAACATTTTCGTATTTTTCGCCTTCTGCCGGATAGATACCGCAGTATACCATCGGCTGTACTTTCTTATATCCAGGCAGCGGTTCATCCGTAGGATTTTCGACCAGTGTGATCGTATCCCCTACACGCGCATCAGCCACCTGTTTGATGCTGGCACAGATATAGCCTACTTCACCGGCTCTCAGTTCCTTGCAGGCAACCATGCCCGGAGAATAGACGCCTACTTCTGTTACTTCATATTTCTTGCCTGTATTCATCAGTTTGATTTCATCGCCCGGTTTGACTCTTCCGTCAACGACTCTTGTATAGATTACAACACCTTTGTAATTGTCATAGTAAGAGTCGAAAATCAGCGCCTTAAGAGGGCTTTCGATATCTCCTGCAGGCGCAGGGATCTTCGCTACGATATCCTCCAGCAGGTCTTCGATACCGATACCTTCTTTTGCAGAAACCAGTGTTGCTTCGGAAGCATCGATACCGATAACGTCTTCAACTTCCTCTTTGATTTCATCCGGTCTTGCACTCGGAAGGTCAATTTTGTTCAGCGTAGGCACGATTTCCAGATCTTCATCCAGCGCCAGATATACGTTCGCCAGAGTCTGTGCTTCCACACCCTGAGTTGCGTCTACTACGAGCACTGCACCTTCGCAGGCAGCCAGGGAACGGGAAACTTCATAAGTAAAGTCCACGTGGCCCGGTGTGTCGATCAGGTTCAGGATATATTCATGACCGTCTTTCGCTTTATAGCCCAGACGTGTAGTCTGCAGTTTGATAGTGATCCCTCTTTCACGTTCCAGATCCATGTTGTCCAGGAACTGCTCCTTCATTTCACGCTGAGAAACAAGCCCTGTCTTTTCAATGATCCTGTCAGCCAGAGTGGATTTACCATGGTCGATATGTGCTATGATACTGAAATTTCTAATGTATTTCTGATATGAATTCATAATGTCCTCACTTTAAATTATACTTACACTCCATTGTACAAAAATTGACACCGAAATTCAAGTATCTAACGTTCCTTACTGTCCGATTTCTCCTTCCAGGCCAAAGAAGCAGAATGCCACTGCCCCTGTATCTGTCCTCGTTATTGTCAGCCCGGCTTTTCCTCCCTGACCTGTCGTCATGCTGCATTCTCTGTCGACAGAAATCACCGCACACATCCCGACAAAACCTATTAGAAATAGTACCATCAGTTTCTTCCATTCCATTATTCATCCTCCAGTACCGATGCGAGTACATGTGCAAAATATTTGCCCGTATTTTTCGCATGTTCTATATCATTCTGATTATTGCCAACTTCCAGCAGCAGATACTGATCTGCTATGTATTCGTTATATCTGTACTCTTTTTCCAGGATCCTTCCCCCAAATCCGGGATACAGTCCTTCTGCCGCAGCATTCACCGCTCCGGCAAACGAGAGCAGCTGCCGGTAATTATCATTTCCCTGCCCTATAACCAGTTTGTACTTTGCGACAGTTTCACCGTTGATAACAATTGTTTCTCCTTTATTTCCTGTATATGCTGCAGCATCACGGTGAAGATCTATCACTATCTCGGCTGTCGGATACTGCCTCAGGAGTGCTGTCACAGTACTGAGCGACCTGTCATAAGACTGGTTATATGAAGGCCGGTCATGAACAGTTCTGTCATGAACGACAGCTATCCCCATTTTATTAAGTTCAGCAGCCATAACATTTCCTACTTCACGGACAGTTCCGGTCTCTTCTTCTCTGTGAAAATTGCTTTCCGAATAAGGCTGGTATGACTCACTGCTGTGCGTATGATATATGATCACCTGCGGTTTGCTGTTGTCCACCTCAGCCGCCTTATTTTTTTCCTTCCGTTCCTTTTTTTCAGAAACCTTTGCCGTTCCGGTCTCCTGCTTATCCCATTCTACTGCCGGCCAGACCTGTGAAACACAGAGCCTGCCCACATCTAAGGCATCTATCTTCTTCCGTGATTGCACTTCTCCTCCGGCAGTACAAAGGCACAGAAAAGCAGAGCAGCAAAAGCACACAGCCATAA
>JAGBGL010000041.1 GCA_017936025.1 Bacillota bacterium
ATAGATCCGTCTCTCCCTTGTTCAGATTCTATAAGTCATTATATTATACTAAAAAAACCGCCCTAATACTAGAGATTTGCAACAAAAAAGGTATGGACAAGCCATACCTTTTTTTATAATCATTATTTAATTCGTTATGAATTATTTGCAAGCTACGATAGCTTCTTCGAAGATAGCCAGACCAGCTTCTAACTGTTCGTCTGTTACTACCAGTGGGCACAGGAATCTGATAACGTTTCCGTATGTACCAGCGGATTCCAGCATCAGACCTTTGTTCATAGCATACTGAACGATGTCAGCAACAACTTTAGCGTTTGGAGCGTTAGTTTCTTTGTCAGTTACGAACTCGATACCCATCATAGCTCCCATACCTCTAACGTTACCAACTACATCGTATTTTTCAACCCATTCGTTAGCTTTAGCTGTAACCTTTTCGGAAATAGCCATAGCTTTACCGCAGTAGTCGTCTCTTTCGATGATTTCGATAACTTTCAGAGCAGCAGCTGCGGAAACAGCGTTAGCACCGAATGTACCGCCGATTGTACCTGGAGTTACAGCGTCCATGATTTCTTTTCTTGCAGTTACTGCAGAGAGTGGCAGACCAGCAGCGATGGATTTAGCTGTAGTCATGATATCAGGAGCGCATCCAGCATCAGCAAAGTACTGGGAAGCGAACATTTTACCGGATCTAGCCCAACCGGACTGTACTTCGTCACATACCATCAGGATTCCGTTTTCGTCACAGATCTGTCTAACAGCTTTAACCCATTCGATTGGAGCTGGGATAAATCCGCCTTCACCCTGAACTGGTTCGAATACGATAGCAGCTACGGAGTCGGCTGGAGCAGCTTCGATGAATACCTGTTTCAGTTTTTCAACATAGTATTTGATAGCTTCTTCTTCGCCCATTCCGCCTGGAGCTCTGAACAGGTTAGGGAATTCAGCTCTGTATACGCCGTCTGGGAATGGTCCCATGCCGATAGCATAAGCTTTCTTAGCAGTCATTGTCATTGTCAGTGCAGTTCTTCCGTGGAATGCGCCTGTGAATACGATGATGTTAGGTCTCTTTGTGTAAGACTTAGCAATTTTAACTGCGTTTTCGTCAGCTTCGGAACCGGAGCAAACGAACATAGTTTTCTTTTCGTCGCCTTTAACTGGAACGATTCTGTTCATTTCTTCAGCCAGTTTAACGTATCCTTCGTGTGTTGTGATGTTAAACATGGAGTGGAAGAATTTTTCAGACTGAGCTTTAACAGCTTCGATGATTTCTGGGTTGGAATATCCCATGTTCAGTACGCCTACGCCGCCGATCCAGTCTAAGAAGATGTTTCCATCAACGTCTTCGAACATAGCGCCTTCGCCTCTTTCGATTACTGCTTTGTAAGCGCAACCGATAGCGTTAGGAACTGCAGCAGCTCTTCTGTCCAGAATAGCCTTAGCTTTAGGTCCTGGTAATGGTGTTACGATTTTAGGTAATGCTTCTCTTAACATTTGCAAATCCTCCATAATCAATTTATTTTGTTGGGTTTTATTAATTTAATTCAACATCTTAATTTTACTCCACTTTGCGCGGAAACACAAGCAGTAAAGTCATTTTGTCATTAGTCGAAATTATCTGAAATTTAACTCATTATTTCCAGTTCAGACAGTTTTCTGTAAAGCGTCGCACGGGAAAGGCCAAGTTCTTTAGCGATAGTGTCTTTTGCCGCCCCGCTGGTGCCGTATTTCTTTAATTTACGGGTTATTATCTCTCTTTCAAACCGTTTGATCTGCTCTGCAAGCGGCAGGTCAGAATCCTGGAAACCGATAAACTCGTCATTTCCTCTCAACAGGCGCGCAGGGACTTCATCTATGCCGATCGTATCTCCAAACGCCATATTGATACCGTACTCTATAGCATTCTCCAGTTCCCTGATATTCCCTGTCCACTCATGATTCATATACAGCATTTCCACCTCTTTTGAAAATCCTGTAATTTTTTTATTCATGAAATTATTATACTTTTTCAGGAAGTGATACATCAGCACTTTTATGTCATTTCTGCGTTCTCTAAGTGGAGGAAGATTGATTGGAACAACGCTCAACTTAAAGAAAAAATCCTCTCTGAAAGCATTTTCTCTTACCATGTTTTCAAGATCTCTGTTGGTTGCCGCAATGACTCTGACATCGACCACTACACTTTTACCGCCGCCGACTCTCTCCACCTGCATATTCTGCAGAAAGTCCATGATCCTTACCTGTACATGCATAGGAATTTCGCCGATTTCGTCCAGGAAAATAGTTCCTCCGCTGGCCAGTTCAAACTTCCCCGGTCTGCCTTTTACGTCCACTCCTCCGACGGCTTCATTCTCATAACCGAACAATTCGCCTTCCAGCATATTAGGCGGGATCGCCCCACAGTTTACAGTCACAAACGGGCCTTCACTTCTGCTGCCCGCATAATGGATGGCTTTAGCAAACATTTCTTTTCCGGTGCCACCCTCGCCCGTTATAAGTACTGTGGAGTTTCCGCCTGCCGTAATCATCGCCTGCTTTTTAGCACGTTTGATACTGTCGCTGTTTCCGACAATATCGTCAAACGTGTTCTTCAGTGCACGCGTATTGATATTATAAACAAGTTTCTGGGCTTCTTTGATATCTCTGAACGAAATTACGACCCCGCTGATTTCCTCTCCGGACATGAACGGTTTTGCCGACACAATAAAATGCCACTGGCCTCTTCCATTTTTGAAAATTTCTTCGTTTTCAGTGTAGCCTCTTCCTGTATCGATTACTTCGAGAGCTGGCGTTCCTGCCATAAACTCACTTATATGTCTGCCGATAACATCCGCCTTCGTTGTTTTAAACAATGCCGCTGCCATGCTGTTGCACTGTTTTATATAGCCCTTTTTATTCAGAGCAAAAATACCTTCATGTGTCGTTTCCAGTATCGTGGTGATCTCATTCATCGTTTCTTCCGCGTCTTCCAGCAGTTCTTTCTGTGCCGCCTTTGCCGCCAGCAGATCCGCAAGTTTTTCCACGAAAGTAACAAGGCTGCGGTTCTGGTCAAGAAGAATACGTTTCTGTTCTTCAGTAAACGCAATCAGTCCGATTATACCTATAATTTTACTGCCCACTTTTATAGGCGTACAGATTTCGGCAAGTTCTCCGGAAATAGTTCCGGCACTTCCCATATCATCGTAATCCTCATCACGTACAGCGTCTTCAACAAACTCTGTCACGCCGCTCCTGAAAACACGGGCATAAAGGTAGTCACCGTCAAGGTGTCCACCCTCTTCTTTCTGTCCTATCCTCGAAGCATATATTCCTGTTCCCGCAAGGATCGTAAGGTCCGAATCCACAATTTCAACTTCTACACCGAGTGCTATACTGATGGCTTCCGCCACCTGTTTTACACCATTGGACACTTCTCTTAATATAGACATCACCGCTCCTATTCACTGACTGCAATACCCAGATTCACAGAATTCTTTTCGATTTCCAGCACCAGATTGTTGATCTCGGACAGTTTCTCAGGCGTGAGTTCTGTACCGACAGCCAGGTTTGTATTGTATAGAATAGTTTCGAGTCTCTCATGGATATCAGCCAGTTTCTTCTTAGTAATTTCAAGTGCCTCACTGTCCATGGCATCTCTGAGAGCTTCCTCTTTATTTATCAGTTCATCATGTTCCAGAACAAACTCGGAATTACCGCGCACAACAATAGGATCGTATCCGAGATGTTCCTTTACATATGCTGCAAAATCTTCTTTTGCTTCCTGCTCGCCATGTACCAGGAATATATGCTTAGGTTCTTTCTCCAATCCTGCAAGCCACGAATACAGTCCGTCCCTGTCCGCATGTCCGGAGAAGCCTTCCAGATTGTGTATCTCCGCATTAACCTGTATTTCTTCACCGAAAAGTTTTACGCTTTCCGGACCTTCAAGAAGCAGTCTTCCCATAGTACCTTCTGCCTGATATCCCACAAAAACCACGCTGGATTTTTCGTTCCACAGATTGTGCTTCAGATGATGTCTGATTCTTCCCGCTTCGCACATGCCGCTTGCAGAAATGATTACCTTAGGTTTTGAATCCAGGTTAAGTCTCTGCGACTCTTCTGTGCTTCTTGTGAATTTCAGGTTTTTGAAATCGAGAGGATTGTCTCCTGCTGTGATGAGACCTTTTGTTTCATCATCGAACACCTGGGCATTTTTCTGGAACACCTGCGTTGCTGTAGTCGCCATCGGGCTGTCTACATATACCATAAGATTTTCCAGATCACTGCGGTATTCTTCGTGATATTCATAGAAATTGTTCAGTTCGTAAATCAGTTCCTGTGTCCTTCCCACTGCAAACGATGGGATAACTGTATTTCCGCCTCTTCTTGCTGTATTTATGATTATCTCGATCAGCTTCTGAACATCCATAGAGTTTTCCGGATGCAGGCGGTTGCCGTAAGTAGTTTCCATTATGACATAATCCGCCTTTTTTATGATCGTAGGATTTCTCAGGATAGGTCTTTCCATAACCCCCAGATCCCCTGTGAACACCACTTTTGCAGTGTGGTCGTCCTCGGTGATCCACAGTTCAGTGATCGCCGATCCGAGAATATGTCCCGCATCATTGAACACGATCTTCAGATCCGGATTCAGTTCTACCAGCTGGTCATAAAGAACCGGCTTTATATATTTGAGAGAATCCAGTGCATCATTATACGTATAGAGCGGTTCCACCAGAGGTTTGCCCGCACGCTGATTTTTACGGTTCTGCCATTCTGCTTCCTTCTCATGAATGAATCCGCTGTCTTTCAGCATTACCTGCACCAGGTCTGCAGTAGCGTCCGTGCAGTAAATATCACCGCGGAAGCCCCTCTTCACCAGCAGCGGTATTCTGCCGCAGTGATCGATATGAGCATGGCTCAGAATCATATAGTCGATCTCTGACGGATCAAAAGGGAAATCCTCATAATTCATGGCTTCCATAGCCTTGCCGCCCTGGAACTGTCCACAGTCCAGGAGGATTTTAAAGTTTTCTGTAGATATCAGGTGGCAGGATCCTGTCACGCCGGTTGTTGCTCCGCAAAATTGAATCTTCATCGGCAATTCCTCCTCTTCTATTCTAATTACATTATAACATATTGACAGAATATTAAAACAATAAAAAAGAAGGCGCCCAAGTTGAAGTGCGCCTTCATATATTCTGATATTCTATTTTTCAAATCTGTATGCGAAGAATTTTTTTGCAGAAGTTTTTGTCAGTGCCATTGTCAGAGCCCACGCAATGATCATTCCTACAACAAACTGACCTATATTCCACGGGATCCCCAGTGCTGCTACAGCCCAGTTGCCGTACATGATTCCTTCCGCCGCATAATATCCCGCAACCATCACGACTCCTCCTGCAATCATCCCCAGAACACCTCCGAGAGGCATACGCCCTATCATCACCCACTGTTTTTTCAGTGCATATGATAACATGATGCCCAGAATCAGAGCCATTATCCCTTTTAAACAAAACGTCCACGGCGCCCACATCGCAAATCCACCGAGAATATCTCCCAGCGCCCCGCCGATAGCCGCTGCAATAGCACCATGCTTCCACCCCAGAATCATTACTGACATAAAAATCATCGCATCCCCCAAGTGCACATATCCCTGTGTAAACGGAATCGGTAATTTAATAAACATAATTGACACCGTGATTATCGCTACCATCAATGCCGACATAACCAATGTACTTGTTCTGCTGCTTGTATTCATATTTCATTCCCCTCTCTTTACTCGTCTTTCAATATGTACTATAATACAATAAAAGTGACTACTTAAAAATAGACAAATTTATTTATTTTTATAACTACAGTTTGGAGGACAAAATATGAAAGCAATCATTCCTGACATACAGGCTGATTCCGGCAAACCTTACTATTTACAGCTTTATCAGTACATAAAGAAGGCCATTCTGTCCGGCGATATCGCTCCGGGCGAAAAACTGCCATCTCTGCGACTGTTATCTAAAACTCTGGAACTTAGCGTAACTACAGTTGATCAGGCCTACAGCCAGCTGCTGGTTGAAGGCTACATCTACAGCCGGCCGCAGTCCGGGTATTATGCCTGCGACATACTCAGTACTCCGGCAGCCGGTCCGTCAGGCGATACTGCATTGTATCCTGCCAAACAGATCCTCGAACAGGCACCGGAAAACCAGTATTACGATCTGAACTGCTTTGCTTTCAGCAAATGGAAAAAATGTATGAACAAAGTCCTGACAGAATACACGCCCCAGCTCTTTTTCGAAAGCGATCCCCAGGGCGAGCTGGCACTCCGCACTGAAATAGCCAAATATCTTTATCTGTCCCGCGGAGTTACCTGCCATCCGGATCAGGTCGTTATCGGCGCCGGGACTCAGCAGATCACCAATCAGTTGGCAAATATCCTGAAAAAGATGTCAATAAACCTCGTAGCCGTAGAGGACCCCGGTTTCGCTCCTGTGAACAACATCTTCCGCGACCGAGGCTTTGCCATCAATCCGGTCTCTGTCGGCAGAGAAGGAATCGATATAGAAAAGCTTCCGTCCAACATCCGTTCTGCCGTATATGTCAGCCCTTCCAATCAGGTTCCTACAGGAGCAGTCATGCCTGTAGGCCGGCGTTACGAACTGCTGGAATGGGCTGTCAAAAATGACAGTATAATCATCGAAGACGACTACGATAGCGAACTGCGTTATTTCGGGAAACCGATCCCTGCGCTGCAGGGACTGGATGCTGCAGGCCGCGTAGTCTATCTGGGCTCTTTCTCAGCTACACTGTTCTCTTCGATCAAAATCAGTTATATGGTACTTCCTGCAGGCATGGCAGAAATCTTCCATTCGATCAGAGGCGATTACACACAGACATGTTCTAAAACCGAGCAGCTGACGCTGGCCCTTTTCATGGAAGCCGGGCATTATCAGACCAATATAAAAAAAATCAGGAGCCTTTATGCACAGAAGCTGCAGCTGATAACCAGATGCCTAAATACAGAAAAAACGCGTATCACAAATACTGCATCAGGTCTTACCGTAATCGTTCATGCC
>JAGBGL010000042.1 GCA_017936025.1 Bacillota bacterium
ACTGATAGCTTTTTCTAAAGAAGCGGGAAAGACAGGTGTAAAGAACCTGGCAGTTTCAGGTGCAGCAGGCATAGGAATGGGGATCATCGGAGTAGGGCTTCCGGACATTCCTGTGTTCACGGGCATGATACTGAAGCAGATCTATGAAACGGCCCTGAACTACGGTTTTACATATGAATCAGATGAAGAAAGATATTTCATCATGATGTTGATCCAGGGTTCCGTATCTTACGGAGATTCGCTGGAAGCCATCGACACTCAGATCAATAAATATATAGAGACAGAAACTGTTCCGGATTACGTCAGCATGGACAAGCTGATACAGCAGACTGCCGGATGTCTGTCAAAAGAACTGCTGTATATGAAGTTCCTGCAGGGAATTCCTGTAGTAGGAGCAGTCGGCGGTGCGTATGACGCCATTTATATGAAAAGGATCGCTGAATACAGCGAACTTAAATACAGACGCAGATTTTATGAAAGGAAGAGTAAGTAAGCAGATATGAAACAGCTTGTGGTCGGGATTTTAGCCCATGTAGACGCAGGAAAGACAACTTTATCAGAAGCGATGCTGTACACAGCAGGAGCGATCCGCAGTCTGGGCAGAGTAGACCACAGGGACGCGTTCCTGGACACGGATTCACAGGAGCGTGCCCGCGGTATCACGATATTCTCCAAACAGGCGGAGTTCAGATTTGAAGACATGCGTGTGCAGCTGCTGGACACACCGGGCCATGTGGACTTTTCTACTGAGATGGAGAGAACACTGCAGGTGCTGGATTATGCATTCCTTGTTATCAGCGGCAAAGATGGAGTACAGGGTCATACAGCGACACTGTGGAAGCTACTGAAAAAATATGAAATACCGACGTTCCTTTTCATAAATAAAATGGATCTTGAAGGAACGGATAAAGAAGCGCTGATGGAAAACCTGAAGCTGAAGCTTTCTGACGGCTGCATCGATTTTTCGGATATAGAGGCTGCAGCAGAAGAAATCGCCATGTGCGATGAAGCTCTGCTGGATGAATTCCTGGAAACAGGAAGCATCGATAAAGAAAAACTTCCTGAAGAAATCAGGAGGAGAAAAATCTTTCCTTGCTTCTTTGGTTCGGCTCTGAAACTGACAGGGGTCGAAGAATTCCTGAAGGGTGTCTGTGAATATACGATGGCAGCTGAATATGAAAAAGAATTCGGTGCGAGAGTATATAAAATCACGAGAGATAATCAGGGGAACAGACTCACACATGTGAAAATCACAGGCGGCAGCCTGCAGGTGAGAGATGAATTTGATGAAGAGAAAATAAATCAGATAAGAATATATTCGGGAAGTAAATTCCAGACGAAAGATCAGGTAAATGCAGGAGAAATCTGTGCAGTAACAGGCCTGACGAAAACTTTTGCAGGACAGGGCCTTGGCTGTGAAAAGGCAAAGCAGGATGCGATGCTGAAACCGGTACTGATCTATGGAGTAGTGCTTCCGCCTGAGCAGGATGTCCACCAGGCATATCTCAGGCTGAGACAGCTGGAGGAAGAAGATCCCGAACTCCACATAGTATGGAACCAGCAGCTGAAGGAGATACAGATACAGCTGATGGGCGAAGTCCAGCTGGAGATACTGCAGACTGTCATAAAAGAAAGATTCGGCATGGAAGTGAGCTTCACGGCAGGCCGCATATCATACAAGGAGACGATCAAAGCACCGGTTACAGGTGCGGGACATTTCGAACCGCTGAGACATTATGCGGAAGTCCACCTCCTGCTGGAACCGGGAAGACCGGGAACTGGGATGGTATTCGATTCGTCGTGCAGTCAGGATACGCTGGATCTGAACTGGCAGCGTCTGATCATGACGCATCTGATGGAGCGCGAACATCCGGGCGTCCTGACAGGGTCTCCTATAACGGACATGAAAATTACTATACGGAACGGTAAAGCCCACCTGAAGCACACAGAAGGCGGAGATTTCAGACAGGCGACTTACCGTGCGATCAGGCAGGGACTGCGCAAAGCGGAAACCGTACTGCTGGAGCCGTGGTATGAATACAGACTGGAGGTTCCTACAGAAATGATCGGAAGGGCGATGGCGGATATCCAGAAGATGGGTGGAAGCTTTGGAACTCCTCAGACTATGAATGATATTTCTGTTCTGGAGGGGAAAGCTCCTGTATCCGAGATGAAAGACTATCCGCTGGAAGTGACTTCTTACACAAAAGGTCATGGAAGGCTGATCTGCAATGTATGCGGGTATGAACCGTGCCATAATCAGGAGGACGCCGTGGCGGCAGTGGGATATGATCCTGACAGGGACATAGAAAACCCTGCAGATTCCGTATTCTGCGAACACGGTGCCGGTTTTAATGTGAAATGGGACGAAGCTGATGAGCACATGCATGTGTCAAACGGATACATACAGGACAATGGCGAACTGAGACCTGCTGCGGCAGTATCAAGAACAGCTTCCAGATATAAAGGGACTCTGGCAGAAGATAAAGAACTGGACCGCATATTCGAAAGGACTTTCAGAAAGTCTGAAGAAAAGAAAATGGTCCCTAAGAAAAGAATAGAATCAAAAACAAAAGTCTACAGACCGGTGGTCAGGGAAGTGCTTCCTGAATACCTGCTTGTAGACGGGTATAATATCATATTCGCATGGGATGAGCTGAAAGAACTGGCAAAGGTCAATATAGACGGTGCCAGAGAAGCACTGATCGAGGTCCTGAACAATTATCAGGGCTATAAAAAGTGCAATATCATAGCAGTCTTCGATGCATATAAGGTCAAAGGCGGTGTCCGCCGTGAAGAAAGACATGGGAATGTCGATGTGGTATTCACTAAGGAAGCCGAAACAGCCGATACATATATCGAGCGGACGACCCATGAGATGAAAGGTAAATACCAGGTAAGAGTTGCGACTTCTGACCGTCTGGAGCAGATGATCATCATGGGCAATGATGCATTCAAGGTTTCGGCAAAAGAATTCAAAGCTGAGATCGAGCATGCAAATGCCGAGATATCTGCTTTTCTTGAAGAATATAACCGCAGGGCCAGAATGAACAACAGAAATACAATCAGGATCCCTGAGAAAGATTAGTATCCTTACGTTTGTTGTAGATGAACATCATGATGGCAACGCCTGAAATCATACAATAACCGAGAATACTGAATATGTCCGGTATCTGGTCAAAGAATATAAATCCGAGAGCTGCTGCAAAGACGATCTGCGTATAATCGAATACGGAGACTTCACGGGCAGGTGCATGAGTGTAGGCAGCAGTGATAGTAAACTGTCCGCCTGCCGCAGACAGACCTGCGAGAAGCAGCATGATTGTCTGATACAGTGACATCGGATGATAGTCGAAAATAAGGAACGGCAGTGTCACGATGCAGGAAAATGCAGAGAAAAACAGGACGATGAAAGGCCCTTTTTCTCCGCGCTGACCGAGCACGCGCACCAGTGTGTATGCGAGCCCTGCACAGAGACCGCCGGCAACACCGATAAGTGATGGAATGAATGCTTCCATCATTGAAAAGCCCGGTTTGACTACAAACAGCGCACCGCAGAAAGCGATGGCAACAGCCGCAGCCTGGACAGGGCGGATGCGTTCTTTGAGAATAAAGAAAGAAAAAAGGATCGCGAAGAACGGTGACAGCTTGTTGAGGATGGAAGCATCTGAAAGCAGCAGATGGTCTACTGCATAGAAGTTGCACAGGATCCCCAGCGTGCCGAAGCCGGCTCTGCCGATGAAAACCGGAAGGTTCTTCTTATTAAAGCTGAACCCTTCTTTAGTGCGGAGTAAAACGACCAAAGCGAAAAAGAATGCCACGAAATTACGGAAAAAGCTCTTCTGTATGGACGGAAGATCTCCGGATAATCTGACAAACATATTCATAAGGGCAAAGAAAAATGCCGAGCATATGATAAAGATTATGGCTTTCTGTTTTTCGCTCATGTGAGTCATGTTAGATTTCCTTTCTACTGATAAAATGCGGTGCCGGAATCCCGGACAGACCGCGCACTAATGAAAAGTATATCCCTGATTAAAAAATTTTGCAAGGAGGAACCTGTTTGCAGGCTTTGATCGAATTTGTAAAAAAAGAAATAGTTCTTGTCATTGCACTGGCACTGGCTGCTGTTTCCATGTTTTTCATAACACCGGACGGAGAATACTCATCCTACATAGACTGGCAGACTCTGGCACTGCTGTTCTGCCTTATGATCATCATGGCGCAGTTTCAGAAGATGGGCGTGTTCCATTTCGTTGGAGTGAAGCTGCTGGAGAAAGTTAATGGAAGCAGACAGCTGTGCGCTTCGCTTATAATGTTATGCTTCTTTTCCAGCATGATTATTACAAATGACGTGGCGCTGATCACATTCGTGCCTTTTGCCATCACAGTGCTGAAGATGGCGGATCTTGAAAACCGCATGATACCTGTCATCGTACTGCAGACAATTGCTGCGAACCTCGGCAGTATGGTGACACCTATCGGTAATCCCCAGAATCTTTATCTGTATGCGCAGTCAGGCATGAGCCTCGGAAGCTTCGTTATGCTGATGCTCCCGTATGCGGCGATAGCTGCAGTGATTTTTGCTATTCTTATTCTAAGAATGAAAAACCATCATGTGGATCAGACGGCACTGGCCAAGATGGAGAAAACAACATTCATACCTAACATACAGATGGTCATATACGGTTTGCTGTTCCTGGGATGCGTACTGGCAGTTGCAAGAGTCATCCCATGGCAGTTTATGCTGGTACTAGTGACGGTTGTTACGGCTAAGATGGATATCAGTATATTTAAGAATATAGATTATTCACTGCTGCTGACTTTTGTCGGATTCTTCATTTTCATCGGTAATATGGGAAGGATCGATGTATTCAGTAATTTCCTGATGGATGTGATGCAGGGCAATGAAGTGCTGGCTTCCGTTGCGGCGAGCCAGGTAATCAGTAATGTGCCGGCGGCTCTGCTGCTGTCCGGATTCACTACGAAGTGGAGCCTGCTGATCATAGGAACCAACCTGGGGGGACTTGGAACGCTGATTGCTTCCATGGCCAGCCTGATTTCATACAAACAGGTAGCGTCCAATTATCCTGCGAGAAAGGGCGCATATATCAAGCATTTTACCGTGGCGAACGTGAGTATCCTGGCAGTGCTGATGGGTGCTTTCTGGATCATGGTGTAGGGAGAAGCAATAGAGATGGTATTACTTACTTGCGAAAACTTGAAAAAAAGCTATACGGAAAAGACTCTTATCACTGATGTGAGTATGAGCATCCATGATGAAGATAAGATCGGGTTTGTCGGTGTAAACGGCACCGGCAAGTCTACACTGCTGAAGATGGTGGCGGGCGTTCTGGAGCCGGAAGGCGGTCAGATCATCAGAAACCGCGAGCTGAAAATCGGATATCTGCCGCAGAATCCGCCGTATGATGAAAATCTGACGGTTATGGAGCAGGCGATGGAGTATCTGCGCCAGGCGGGAAGCAATGCGGAGGACTACCGGTGCAGAGCGATGCTCAACAAGCTGGGATTTGAGAATTATGATGAGAAGATGAGCACACTGTCCGGCGGACAGAGAAAGCGCGTCGCAATGGCGGCTGTACTGACTCAGGACAGTAATCTGCTGATCCTGGACGAGCCTACGAACCATATGGATAACGATGTCATCGAGTGGCTGGAGGATTTTCTCAAATCATATAAGGGCGCGATATTCATGATCACCCATGACAGATATTTCCTGGACAGGGTGACTAACCGTATCGTAGAAATAGACGGCGGCAAGCTGTACAGTTATGACGGCAATTATGACTATTATCTGGAGGCTAAGGCGGCAAGGGAAGAAATGGCGCTGGCAGCGGAAAGAAAACGTCTTGCGATATACAAAAAGGAACTGGCGTGGATCCGCCGCGGCGCGAGGGCGCGTACTACTAAAGCAAAAGGCAGACTCCAGAGATTCGAGGAACTGGAAGCAAATAAGCTGATAGTAGATGATTCTGCACTGGAAGTGAACACGGTGACTTCCAGACTGGGCAGAAAGATCATAGAAATTGAAGGCATAAGCAAGGCCTACGGTGATAAACAGCTGATAAGTGATTTTTCGTATACAGTGCTGAGAAACGACCGCATCGGTATTCTGGGAAATAACGGATGCGGCAAATCTACACTGCTGAAAATCATTATGGGTGAAGTAGAACCTGACTCAGGTGCTGTTGACAAGGGAGAGACTGTAAGGATAAGGTACTTTTCCCAGGAAAACGAACAGCTTGACGATGATCAGAGAATCATCAAATATATCGAAGAGATAGCCAGCAATATCAAGACGAAGGACGGATATATGTCTGCTTCTCAGATGCTGGAAAGATTTCTGTTCCCGCCTTATATGCATAGCGTTAAGATAGGTGCGCTGTCAGGAGGAGAAAAGAGAAGACTTTATCTTCTCAGTATCCTGATGCAGGCTCCGAACGTTCTGATATTCGACGAACCTACGAATGATCTGGATATCGATACGCTTACTGTACTGGAAGACTATCTGGATGATTTCCCGGGAGCTGTGATCATAGTTTCCCACGACAGATATTTTCTGGACAGACTGACAGTCAGGACTTTTGCGTTTGAAGAGGGCGGATACATCGGCCATTATATCGGAGGTTATTCCGACTGGGCCTCACAGCGTCAGCCTGAGGAAAAAGAAAAGACGGAATCCAAAGGAGATACACGTCAGAAACCTAAACAGAAGAAATTAAAGTTCTCGTACCACGAGGGAAAAGAATATGAGACTATTGAAGAGGATATAGCAAAGCTGGAGGAGCGTGCAGCGGCGCTCGAGAAAGAAATGCACCTGTGCGGATCTGATTACGGCAAGCTGGCAGATCTGAATAAAGAAAAAGACGAACTGGATGAACAGCTTATGTACAAAATGGAACGCTGGGAATATCTCGAGGATCTGGCTGCACGTATAGCAGCAGGTGAAATGGTCGATGTGGAATAACAGAAACGGAATAATGCTTCCGGAAACAAAAGAGGAACGATTATGAGAATGAACTGGGAACAGCTGCTCTGTGCTGACAGAGTCAGAGGAAAGGCTAAAAAGTCACCTCTGGATCTAAGAACAGAGTTTGAAAAAGATTATCACAGAATTATAAACAGTGCTTCCTTCAGAAGACTGCAGGACAAGACACAGGTATTTCCTCTGGATAAGAGTGATTTTATCCGTACGCGCCTTACACATTCTCTGGAAGTATCATCTTTCGGGAAATCCCTGGGACAGAACGTGTCCGAAAAGATTTTCCGGGAAATAAAAGACGAGACCTTCAGACCGGAGTACAAGGCAGATGTATGTGACATACTTCAGTGTGCAGGGTTGCTGCATGATATCGGCAATCCTCCGTTCGGGCACTTTGGTGAAAGCTGCATCCGTCAGTGGTTCAGAGACAATATGGAAAAGTTGGAATTTGAAGGGAAGCCTCTGACAGAATGGCTGACTCCGCAGATGCAGGCCGATTTTTATAACTTCGAAGGTAATACTCAGGCACTGAGACTGGTTACCAAACTGCATCATCTGGTGGATGAGAACGGAATGAATCTGACAAAGGCTCTGCTCGGGACTATCATAAAATATCCTGTTTCTTCACTGGAAATCGATAAGAAGAGCGGAGATATCAGAACTAAAAAGATGGGATTCTACCATGCGGAAGCAGACCTTTTCCATATGCTGCAGAATGATATGGGTACACATGGAAGACGTCATCCGCTGACATTCCTTCTGGAAGCAGCAGATGACATCGCATATAAAACGGCGGATATAGAAGATGCATACAAGAAAGGCTGCATAACTTTTGAGCGGCTTGTTTATGAACTTAGAAAAAGAGGACCAGAAGGATCAAAACTCTATGATTTTATGGTTTCAGACCTCGAAAGACGCAGAGAAAGAGCTGCCGGCAGAGGACTGGCAGACCCTGAGCTGAATGCAGTCCAGAACTGGATCATCGCAGTGCAGGGAAGAATGATCGCTGCAGCGACTGATGGCTTCGTGGATAATTATGATGCGATCATGGAAGGTGAAATGAAGACTGATCTGTTTGCGGGCCATGAGGCGGAAGCCATGATGGATAATCTGGGAAGCATCGCATTTGATTATGCGTTCAGTACAAAACCTATCCTGAAGCTTGAAATCGCGGCATCAAACATATTCCGGTTCCTGCTGGATGAAATGGTCGGTGCTGCAATAAACTATGATACAGAAAATCCACAGAGCGAAGTGCAGGAAAAATTCATGGCACTGATCTCTGAAAATTACAGAGGGATATATAAATTCTATGCAAAAGATAAAGATAAGGCAGAAAAACTGTATCTGCGCCTGCTGCTGGTAACAGATTATGTCTGCGGTATGACAGATACATATGCCAAAGATTTTTATCAGGAACTGAAAGGGATATACTAGAAAGGATAAGAGATTATGATGATTTTAAAACTGATCGCAGGACCTCTGATCGGTTCGGTTATTGGTTATTTTACTAACTACATTGCAGTGAAGATGCTGTTCAAGCCGCTGCGCCCCGTTTATATCGGGAAGAAACAGCTGCCGTTTACGCCGGGGCTGATCCCAAAGCGTAAGGACCAGCTGGCGGAAGCAGTCGGCAGAGCGGTGAGTGAAAAGCTTCTGACGGGAGAAGATCTGGCACAGGCACTTCCTGTGGATTCTATCAAGTCGCATGTTGCAGACCACGTCTGGGAACAGTTCGAAGCTCTGAAAGAGAAAGAAGAAACTGTAAAAGAAATCGGCGTGAAATATATTTCCGGGGAAAAATATGATCAGCTGAGTGCGGAACTTGAAGATGTATTTACGCGTAAGACTGTGGATGCTGTCAGAGACATGAATATCGGCGATATAATCGTCCGTGAAGGCGTACGCGTGCTGAACGAAAAGGTCCAGGGAACGATGGTAGGAATGTTCCTGAATGAACAGACTATCAATTCATTTGCTGCGCCGCTGGGTGAAGAAATCGAAAAATTCATTGATGAGCATGGCGAAGCTATGATCCGTCCGGCAATTGCAGGGCAGATAAAAAATATAGAAGAGCATGAGATGGGTGATCTGGCTTCCCGCATCCCGCTGGAAAAAAAGAATATATACAAGCTGGTTGATACTGTATATGAACGCTGTATGTCCGATTCGTTCCAGAACATCATGGAAGAAATGGATATCGCGGGCATCGTAGAATCTAAGATCAAAGACATGGAAGTAGAGCGTCTGGAAGAACTGGTCCTGTCTGTTATGAAAAAAGATCTGGATGCAATCGTAAACCTGGGCGCTGTCATAGGTTTTGTGATAGGTATTTTAAATACAGCGATAAACATGCTGTAAGGGATAAGGTAAGGAGAGAGGTAAGATATGCAGGGATATAACTGTATCATGGTATACAACAAAACAAGAGACAAACTGCTTTTCTGTAAAAGGCTGTATGATCCATATGAAGGCAAATACAATCTGGTAGGCGGCAAAAGAGAACCGAATGAGGGCGGCCTCGATGCGGCTTACAGGGAGCTGGAAGAGGAAACAGGAATCACAAAAGAAGATATCAGTCTGAAGCACATGATGGACTTTACATATTATAATCAGAACTGCATCGTTGAGGTTTATGTGGGTGCTCTGAATAAGGATGTGGAAGTCAGAACAGAAGTCCACCCGCTGGAGTGGCTGACGCTTGATCATGATTTCTTTGATCTGGATGAATTTGCAGGTGAAGGAAACATCGGTCATATGATAGAGCAGGTAAGAGTTTACGGAGACGGAATTTAAGGAGCAATATGGAACTGTATATAATCAGACATGGGAGAACCGTATGGAACAAGGCGGGACTGATCCAGGGGACTTCGGATGTGGAACTGCTGCCGGAAGGAATAGAAATGGCGCAGCAGACAGGAGAGGGCCTGAAAGATGTGAAATTTGATGCCATTTATTCCAGCCCGCTGAAGAGGGCATATGATACGGCCGTGATGATAAAAGGCGATAGGGATATGGACATTATATCTGATGTCAGATTGACGGAGATGGGATTCGGTGTGTGCGAAGGCATGAAATATGTTTCCCGCGAAGACGGCGGAGGACTGCTGGAAGGCTTCTGGGACAGTCCGGAGACGTATGAAGCACCTGAAGGAGGAGATTCTTTCTATCAGGTCTGTGAAAGAGCTGCAGGATTTCTGAAGTTCATTGAAGAGAAACATGAAGAAGGTGAACGCATTATGATCGTAGCTCACGCGGCAATGAATCAGGCGATGTTCTCATATCTTGAAAACCTTGAAGTGAAAGACTTCTGGAAGCACGGCAAACAGCTTAACTGTGCTGTGACTGTGGCAGAACATAAAAATGGACAGTGGCATATAACTGATAGAAATAAAATCTATTACAAAGTATAGATCATATAAGAAAAACATTATAAATAGAACCGGTTTATACATTGTATGCATAATGTAAATTATATAACTTTCCTGCTGTTGAAACGGCAGGAATCTATATTTTTTTGATAAATTATTGACAAAAAACCGTGAAAACGTTGATTTTGCTGGGTTTTTGATAAAAATTGTGGATAACTGTGTGCAAAAAAATGCTTGACAGTGTGTAAGCGTTGAAATTTCAATGTTTTTGAAAAAATAGTTATCAACATGCGCCTGTTGATAGAATTGTATACAATCCCTAAAAACCTGTTGATAACCTTTGGAATGCTGATAAAATGGGGCTTTTTGAATGTTGAAAAGTGTCGACAGTAAAGCGTTGATAAATAATGTGCACATTTGCCGTGAATATTCAGAAAATGAATATAAACGGAACAATCTTGTTATAGGGGAGAAAATGGTATTTGTGAATAAAATTCCACTGTTTTGCCAGAAACTATAAAATATGGTAAAATATATTAAATCATTATTAACCGGGAGAGTATCAATGACAAAAATTTTAGTCGCTGAAGACAATACAAGTTTAAGAAAACTGATGTGCATACATCTTCAAAGGGCGGGATATCATGTCCTTGAAGCTTCCGATGGGCTGGAGGCTCTGCATCTTCTGGATCACAACCATGCAGACCTTATAATTGCCGACATCATGATGCCTAATATCGACGGGTATGAAATGATAAAGGAACTGAGAGATGCTAATATCCAGATACCGGTACTTGTGGTTACAGCAAAAGACACGCTCCACGATAAAAAGATCGGGTTCAGGACAGGCGCGGATGATTACATGACGAAACCCGTTGACATGGAAGAAATGCTTCTCAGGGTGGAAGCACTGCTGAGACGCTGTAATATAGAAAGTGCGCGTACTCTTGAAGTAGGAAGCACGAAACTTGATTTTGAAGCGTTGCTTGTAAAAGGCAGCGGTTTTGAAATATATCTCAGACCAAAAGAATTCTTCCTGCTTGAGAAGATGCTCCAGTCTCCGATGAAGATATTTACAAGACAGGCTCTTATGGATGATATCTGGGGATATGACACAGATTCTGATCCTAGAACAGTAGACGCACATATAAAGCGGCTCAGAGCAAAGCTGAAAGATGTTACAGATTTTGAAATTGAAACCGTGAGAGGCTTCGGATACAGGGCGGTGGTCCACAAATGAAAAAACTGAGAGCAAGAATCATTGCACTTATGATGACCATAATAGGTATTTCGTGCACGATTTCGGTCTGTATAACTATTATGTCCATGAATGGATTCTTTGAAGACAGAACTATTAAAACCATGTTTATGGGCATGGCGATGAGAGACTTTGTCCTGCTGCTTCTTCTTATCATTACTGTCGGTATTTATGTGTGGCTTGTTACGCATTCTGCGACTTCACCGGTCGAAGAAATCAGCCGTGCTCTGAAGAAAGTTGCTGACGGAGATTATGAGGTAGAACTGGATATACCGGAAAAGAGCAGAGATTTTACTGTACTGGAAGATGACTTCAGAGCCATGGTGCAGCAGCTGAAGAGCAATGAATATCTCCATAAAGACTTCAGTTCGAATATTTCCCATGAGTTCAAGACTCCGTTATCTATTATAAAAGGTTATGCGGATCTGCTGGCAGCAAGTGATATTTCCGAAGAAAACAGAGAATATGCGAAACTGATTTCGGAAGAATCAAAAAAACTTTCAACGCTCACTGCGAACATGTTGCGACTCAGCAGTATTGAACAGTCTCAGGTGCATATCAAAAGAATGCCGTTTTCACTGGATGAGCAGATACGGCAGGCGGTTTTGAGCATGGACTCAAAATGGATGGACAAGGATATCGAAATGGATCTTGATCTCGATGATATTGTGTATAACGGCGATGAAGAACTGATGAACCAGGTGTGGCTGAACCTGCTGGATAATGCGATCAAGTTCACCGGTGCAGGCGGGAAAGTTACGGTCAGCCTTACTATAGATAAAGGTGAGATAGTGGCTGCAATAGAGGACAGCGGGATCGGCATGGACAGTGAAACAATGGAAAATATATTCCGCCAGTTTTACCGCGGAGATACTGTAAAACAGTACGAGGGCAGCGGCCTGGGGCTCTCACTGGTACAGAGAATCGTGCAGCTGCATGAGGGAACAGTCTTTGTGGACAGTGTAGAAGGCATAGGAAGCAATTTTACTGTTACGCTTCCTGTTCAGAAAAACTGATAGAATAAACCTCCTTTTCAGAGAATATTTTAATTAGAGTATTTTCTGAGAGGGAGGTCTTTTATTTGAAAAAGAGAATTATCTGCGGACTGGCAGTCATAGCTCTTGCGTTCTGCGGGTTTATGGGTGTCAATCAGTGGCAGCCGAAGGAAAGGTCCATAACTATAGTCAACGATAATGCAGCAGCACTTGAAGAAAAGCCTGAATTTCAGGTCGCAGCCAAAAGTGCAGTGCTTATGGATGCTGATACAGGAAAAGTACTGTTTGCACAGGAAGCAAAGACAGAACTTCCGCCGGCTTCCGTAACGAAAGTAATGACTATGCTGCTTCTGATGGAAGCCGAAGAGGATGGCAGAGTAAAAATGGATGACATGGTTACTGTTTCGGAGAATGCAGCTTCCATGGGAGGAAGCCAGATGTATCTGGAGCCGGGAGAAAAACACACGGCTAAAGAGCTTCTTATGGGTATAGCAATGGTAAGTGCGAACGATGCGTGTGTGGCTATGGCCGAACATTTATGCGGAAGTGTGGAAATGTTCGTGGAAAGGATGAACAGCAGAGCACAGGAGCTGGGGATGAAGAATACGAATTTCGTGAATACAAACGGGCTTCCTGCGGAAAACCACTACTCGTCGGCATATGATATCGCAGTGATGACACGTGAACTGCTGCGGCATGAAGCCAGCCGGGAACTCCTTACTAAAGAACAGGCTGTCATAAAAGTAGGGCTTCCGGGAAAGGAAAAAGATTTTGAACTTATCAATACCAATAAAATGCTGAAACAGTACAGCGGTGCGATCGGTGTAAAGACAGGATTTACACAGGATGCGATGTACTGCCTTTCTGCAGCGGCTGAAAGGGAAGGAACATGCCTTATAGCCGTTGTTCTTGGTTCAGAGTCATCGGCTGTCCGTTTCGGAGAAGCAAAGAAGCTGCTGGACTATGGGTTCTCCAACTACGAGACGATTACTATTGCTGAGAAAGGAGAAACGGTAAAAAAACTGACACTTGAAAAGAGTACGCCACAGAAAATCCGCATAGAAACAGGAGAAAACGTCTGTATGCTTGTGAAGAAGGGGAGCGATCATGAAATTACTTCCAGAATTGAAATCAGCGAGAAGATAAAGGTTCCGGTCCGTAAAGGAGAAGAAGCCGGCCGGATGGTTGTATACAGCGCCGGAGTCCAGGCAGATACTTTTAAACTGGTTTATGCAGAATCTGCTGAAAAGGCTTCGTTCAAAGAGATTTACGTGAGAATGATGAAAAAAATAGGATGACTGATGCCTGCTGCTGATGTATAATGTATATGTATATTTATGTGTAAATTTGGAAGTTTTTTATAAAGGAGTTAAAGCAATCATGACAATGAAACCTGCAGGCAGATTCATAGCAGTGTTCACGGCAGTTCTTCTGATGCTGTCTGTATTTGCTTCATTTTCAGGAATGAGAAGTGAGAGCAGAGTATATGCAGATACAGAGGTTGCAATGAGCGGCAAAGCTACTGTAAAAGAAGGTCCGCTGAATGTAAGAAGCGGCCCGGGAACGAACTATTCCAGGCTTGGCCAGCTGGCACAGGGAACTACAGTTGCTGTAGTAGCAAAGGTAACGAATTCTTCCGGTAATGTCTGGTACAAATATCAGTTCAATTCATCGAAATACGGATATATTTATTCCCAGTATGTATCAGTCAGCAGCAGTAACACAGAAACTGCACTGTCAAATAAAAAAGCAAAAGTAGTGGAAGGCCCGCTGAATGTAAGAAGCGGTCCGGGAACCAATTACTCTAAACTGGGGCAGCTCGCTCAGGGAAAAGAGGTCACACTGGTCTCTCAGGTGACTAACTCTGCAGGAAGCGTGTGGTACAAATATAAATACAATTCTTCTACATACGGATACATCTATTCTCAGTATGTAAAGGTAAGTGATATCGCGGCAGTTCCAAGCAATACAGAAACTGCGCTTACAAATAAAAGAGGAACAGTAAAAGAAGGTCCGCTGAATGTAAGAAGCGGCCCGGGAACATCTTATTCAAAGCTTGGCAAGATCCAGCAGGGAACAACAGTTACACTGCTTTCACAGATAAAGACTTCTACAGGAAGCATCTGGTATAAGTATCAGTTTGACTCTTCCAGATACGGTTATCTGGCGTCCCAGTATGTGACAGTAAGTGACATACCGACTGCGACAGAAACGGCATTAACAAATAAGATCGCAGTAGTGGATGATGGTCCTCTGAATGTAAGAAGCGGCCCTGGGACCAATTATTCCAAGCTGGGCAAGCTGGCTGAAGGCAAGGAAATAGCACTTATTTCACAGGTAAAGAATACAGCGGGAAACATATGGTATAAATACCAGTTCGCAGAAGGTAAATTCGGATATGTTTATTCCGATTATGTTATCGTAAAGGATGCTCCTGCAGATTCCGAAAAGCCTGCGGAACCTGAAGAACCTGAGAAGCCGGCTGCAGTGAAGACAACGGTCGGCACAGTAACTACAGACAGTGGATATACACTGAATGTAAGAAGCGGTCCGGGAACTGGATACAGTAAAATCGGATCACTGAACAGCGGAGCTGTGGTAACTATCATCGGATCCGAAAAAGCGAGCAATGGCAAGACATGGTATAAATACCAGTTCAGCAGTTCTAAGGTAGGGTATATCTGTGCTGATTATGTGAGCGTTAAAACTATTACATCTACAAGTGATTTCGAATCATACCTGACTGCTCAGGGCTTCCCGGAATCATACAAACCGGCACTCAGAGCTCTGCATGATGCTCATCCTCAGTGGGTATTCAAAGCTTACAGTGTAGGATGTTCATGGGATACAGCAGTGGCAAAAGAAAATGCCAGACCCGGTATCAATGTAGTAAGTCCGTCTTCACCTGTATCCTACAGATCAAAGGACAGCGACTGCTACAGTACGCAGTATGGCTGGTCAAGATATGACGGATCATGGTACTCTGCACACACAGATGTTATCAGATATTACATGGACCCTAGAAACTTCCTGGATGAAACAGGTATATATCAGTTCATGACACAGCAGTATGATGCTTCAACACAGAGTGCGGATACAGTTGCTTCTGTGATAGAAAATTCTTTTATGAAGAGCAGAAATCCGGGCGGCGGATACACAAGCTTTGCACCGCTGATCAACGATGCAGGAAAGAATTCGGGAGTCAATCCTAATGTCCTGGCGGCTATGATAATCCAGGAACAGGGTGTGAAAGGAACGAGCGGACTGATTTCCGGAACGCATTCTGAATATCCGGGATATTATAATTTCTTCAATGTAGGTGCTTATACGACATCTACTATGTCTGCAGTACAGCGCGGCCTGTGGTATGCGAAAGAACAGGGCTGGAACACTGTATATAAATCCATCCTGGGCGGAGCGCAGTTCTATGCTAACGGTTATGTGAACAAGAACCAGTATACGTACTACACTAAGAAATTTAACGTTAAAAACGGCGTGGATAAAATCGGAACACATCAGTATATGACAAATGTCGAGGGGGCTTACGGAGAAGGTAAACTTCTGAAAAACGCTTTCCCTTCCAACTATAATAAAGCACTGGTATTTGAAATCCCTGTATACAGCTCAATGCCGGCAAGTGCATGTCCGCTGCCGTAGGAGGTAATCATGAAAAGATTTTTTACAGGACTTGCCGCAATTGTGCTGGCTGTCCTTATAGCTGTACCTGTAATGACTGCACCGGCGGAAGCAGCTACTTCTGTGACGGTAACAGGCGGCGACAATGTTAAGGGTGGAGAAACATTCACTGTTACAGTTACATACAGCGGCGGCTCGGTAGGAAGAGTTGTTGCAGATATGAGTTATGATAATTCAATGCTGACGTATATTTCAGGCGGAAGCAGCCTGGGGAACACAGGTTACATCGAACTGAAAAATGCGGGAACCGGCGAAGATATTGTTTTTAATCTGAAATTCCAGGCACTGAAAGACGGGGAAACTTCTATTAAGGTAGAAACAAGAGAAATGTATGACCTGAATGAAAACTATCTGGATAATCCGTCTGCAGTGAAGAATGTTATCATAGAAGGAAATGCTTCAGATGAAGAACTGGTCGACCCGGAAATGGCGCCGGAAGACGAATATGAACCAAGTCTGATCGGTGTCGATGAAAAAGAAGATGAAGTCGATTTCACTATGACACTGGCAATCGGTGCGGCAGTCGCTGCATTAC
>JAGBGL010000043.1 GCA_017936025.1 Bacillota bacterium
ATATGGACATCCATCCGGAAACGCTAGCGCTGCTGGAAAAACTGACAGTGATGTTCAGTGAAAAAGGTGAGGATGAGACTTTTGCATATATCAGAAATGAACTGCGCAGGCAGAAAGATTATTAAAGACAAATCCGGTATGCTGTGGTATAATACATTTGTCTAAACTACTAAAAAAGGAGAAAGACTATGAAAAACAGAAAATTAATCTCAGGATTACTCATCGTAATGCTCTTAGCAATGGCAACATTATTTGCAGGATGCGGAGGTCCTTCTACTCTGGAAGACTGGATCGCAGGAGACAGTGAAGCTCAGGCAACACTGGAACAGATGAGCACTGAAGAACTGGACGTAACAGTAGAAGGTAACACTTTAGTTTACACTTATACTTATGCGCAGGTTATCGACTCCAGCTTAGTTGATGCTGTAAGCCAGCAGCTGGATCAGACTATCACAAATTCTGCTTCTACATTTACTAATGTGGCAGACACTCTGGAAGAAGAATCCGGAATCGACGGAATCACAGTTCAGGTTATCTATCTGAATGGTGACGGAACAGAATTACTGAACAAGACATTCTAAGCAAAACTTAATAAAACGAAAATTCCCGGCAATGCCGGGAATTTTTTATAAGATGATACAGTAAAAACATATAAAAAGACGGAGGCTATATAAGAACTCCGTCTTTTGTGCTGTTATTCAGAGCTGATAGTATCGATCAGTTTTATAAAATCTTCTTTGCCCCAGATCACAGGAACAGGATAAAGAGGATTTGCTTCCTTCATAGCCCACTTGATGATCTGCGGGATGTCCTCTTTCTGAATGACATCGAGACCTCTTGGGATATCCATCTTTTCTTTCATATCTTCGATCCAGGAGATAAAAGCCTCTGCCTTTTCGGCATTGTTTGCACCCTGCATGCCACATACATCAGCAAGTTCTGCCAGACGTCTGTGGGCTGCCGGTCCGAACTGTCTCATTACATGAGGAAGGATGACCGACATTGCCAGTCCGTGAGGAGTGTGATACAGACCTCCGAGAGTATGGCCGACAGCATGGACGTAGCCTACACAGCCTCTTGTGAACGCACGTCCCGCATAGAAAGCCGCATCTTGCATGTTCATACGGGCTTCGAGATCGCTGCCGTCGCAGTAAGCTTTATATAAGTTGTCATGTATCAGTTTTACTGCTTTCTTACAGAGGTCGTTTTCCAGTTTACTGTTATATGTATGATTTGTGTAAGCTTCAACTGCATGTGCAAGTGCATCCATACCTGTTGTCGCGGTAACTTTAGGCGGAAGCCCTACGGTAAGCTCAGGGTCCATTACTGCGAATTTAGGCATCAGAGAAGTGTCATTCATTGAAGCTTTATGAGAAGTTTCTGTATTTGTGATTACTGCAGCAACGGTTGTTTCGGAGCCTGTTCCGGAAGTCGTAGGAACTGCGAAAATAGTAGGGATCCTGTGCAGTACTTTGAAGAGCCCCTGCAGCTGTTCCACTGTTTTACCTTTTTTGACATGCATGGCGCCAATGCCCTTTGCACAGTCCATAGGAGAACCGCCGCCGAAGGCCACGATTGCTTTACATCCGTTTTCACGGAAGAGTTTGAGGCCTTCTTCGACATTAACGTTTGTAGGATTTGGCTGAACACCGTCGTATAGTGTGTATTTTACGCCTGCTTCGTTCATGGAAGCGAAGAGGCTGTCAAGCATGCCCATTTCGGACAGCATATGGTCAGTAACGATCAGGACGTTATCGTAGCCTTTTTCTTTTATCCAACCCGGCAGTTTTTTTATGGAGCCCGGGCCTTCGAGTGTTTTAGGCATTCCCCAAGGAATGACATACATACCTATTTTGAATACTGCCTGATATGTTCGGCAGAATGCTTTGTACAGAGACATTTTTACACCTCCTTTGGTTTTCCGGCACGCATCAGGGCCGAATGCGATGGCGCCGATCGGGCAGGCCTTTTCACATAGTTTGCAGCCGATGCATTTGTCAGGCTGGTCGAGTACCGCGATCGTGCTGATATCACCGTGGAATCCCGGTGCTTCTATTGAAAGACAGTCAGCGGGGCAGTTTTCCACGCACAGACTGCATCCTGCACAAGTGCTTCTATCGATATAAGGTTTTTCTTTGTTAGCCATTTGAGTACCTCCTGTGCGTTTTATCAACCGCCTCCGGATGGAGAGAAGAGTGTGATTTCGTCACCATCGGAAAGTTTAGCGGATGCTTTGCATGGCACGCCGTTCAGGGCGATTATGCATTTTCTGAATTCCCTGGCAGGGATATCAGTTTCCTGCGCGAGCAGGACCCAGGCCTCTCTGATGCTGGAAATGTCGGCTTCCATTTCTTTAAAGCCAGTCTTCAGCCTCAGCGTACCGAATAGTTTTATCTTTACCATAAAGGTCACCTCACTTTTTAAATTCTTCGCAGGTTACCTTGTAACTGTCGAGTTTGTCGAGATTCAGTCTGCGGAGTGTTTTAGGGGTAGGGACGCCGTCCCTGCTCCAGCCGCGGGCGGAATAATATACATTTTTCATCCATTCCAGCGGAACTTTTGTTTTTTCGTTACCCGGGATCTGAGGGTCGTCAGTCAGACGTTTTGGAAGCGAGTCATCCTTGCGTCTGATACCGAATCTTGTATTTATGTGTCTTTCAAGTGTGTAGCCGCGACGTCCGGCCTTGATGAAAGAACCAAAAGTAACGGGCATGCCTGTGATCAGTTTCAGGGCCTTGGACTGATTGAATATTACAGGAATGTGGAAATGCATGATTCCTGTAGGCAGTTTGTTTATGATACGAAGCACAAATCCGATATATGGAACGATTTTGCAGAATGCCTTTGTGTACCAGCTCTGAGGATGGCTGATTATTAATGAAGGCAGAAATGCATATGTTGTGAAGAGGCACTGGCCGCAGGAAGAAACTCCTTCCATGAGATCCTGGAAAATCATTGTGAAATCGGCTTTGCCATGCGGATTCTGCTGATCTACAGCCAGGCTCAGACCTTCTACTAAAACCATGTAGCCTCCGTTCAGGTGGCAGCCTCCGCGGTTTGAAACTGCGTATCCGAGGCCGAGACCGACTGTTCGGCGAGGTTCGTAAGCTGCGAGTTCCAGCCCTTTGGAATGTACTGCGAATTCTTTTCCGCCATATTTTTCGGAACACCATCTGGAACCGTTGGCCAGATCGTCACCGATACCCTTTCTGTAAGCAATATCATCCCACACCTTTGAAATTTCTTCAGTGCTTCCGAATGTAAGCCCATTATCCCAGAGGCCTTTTTCATGTGCTTCCATGGCGAAGGCCAGTGTGCTGGCAGATGAGATGGTGTCCATGCCGAGTTCGTCCAGCTCGTAATTCCATTTCAGGATGGCTTCCAGATTGTTGTTAAGGATGCCGCCGCCCAGCAGGCCCAGTGTTTCCAGTTCGGGTCCTTTGACAGGTTTGCCGTCCACCATTACAGTGCGTGCACACTTGATAGGGCAGCTGAGACAGCCTTTGTTTACGATATTGTATTCTTCGGCAAGATATTCGCCGCTGACTTTTTCATAATCTTCGTAAGTCCCGTATTTGTAGTTCTTTGTGGAGAGCTGGCCGCGCATCTGCATTGTTGATACCAGACCTGCAGTTCCCAGTCTAGGGAGCTGATCGCCTGTCAGAGGGTGACTCTTCAGGTATTTGAACCACTTGCGGTTGAGTTTATCTAATTTTTCCTTTTCCTTCACAGGAACTGTTTGTTCCCTGAAACCGTAATTGCTTTCAGGTTTTTCCATCCCATGACTGCGCCGGTGCCGCCTCGGCCTGCGAGTCTTTCATTACTGACGATGGAAGCATATCTCACGAGATTTTCACCGGCAGGGCCGATAACGATTTTTCCGTTTTTCCGCACTTTGCCGTTAGGAAGCGTGAGCTTTTCGTCAAGCACTGCCTGGACATGGCCGGTTTTCATCCCCCAGATGTCATCAGCTTCGTGTATTGTGAACTTGTCATTATTGATTTCTATCCATACTGGCTTTTCACTGCGTCCTCTGATAATTAGAGCATCCATACCGGCTTTCTTCAGATAGTATCCAAAATTGCCGCCGCAGTTTGAGGATGTAAGGATCCCGGTCTGCGGAGATAATGTAGATACATTAAAACGGCTTGAGCTAGGTGTGCCCGTACCTGTGAACGGTCCGGTCGTGATGACCAGTAAGTTATCTTCGGACAGGGGCTCTGTATCCTTTGTGAGATGATCTCCGAGGATCTTAGCTGCCATGGTCTTGCCGCCGATATAGAGTCTGCGCTCTTCATCGGACCAAGGATACTCGCCTGTCTGGCCTGTTGTAAGGTCAATGATCATAACTTTACCCATATAGCCGCCGTAATTTGTCGCCATAGTATCCCTCCTTTTTATATATTGATGGTGCCCGGTAAAGCACCTGAACTGCATTTTATGATATTTAATCATATCACTTTTTGCGATAGAAATAAATATAAATTGTACAAAATAATCTGACAATTTAATAACGATTACAGACATGGAAAAAATAAAAAACAAAATGTAAAATATAGTTGACAAAATGTCGCGCGAATAGTAATATACAGTTGTAAATAACGGATGAGATATCCGTATGGATCAAAAGGAGGTTAGACATATGAATGGATATTTATTAGCAGGAACGATTACCGGGGTAGTTGTTGGCCTGGTTATTGCAGCAGTAGCGATGACATTTACGAAGAAAAACAGAAAAGAAAAGTTTACTTATGATGAACGTCAGAAAACAGCAAGAGGAGAGGGATACAAATATGCATTCTTTACTCTTGTGATTTATAATGCGGCCTACGGTATCATTGATATGTCGCTGACAAAACCATGGACAGAAAACATGACAGGAATGATGATAGGAGTATGTCTGGCGATTCTGGTACATGTTGTTTACTGTATCTGGCATGAATGTTATTTTTCTATGAATGAAGAACCTGTAAAAGTTCTGGCTTTCTTCGGAATTATTTCGGTAATAAATGTTATAATTGCAGTAATACAGGGGCTGCACGGAGAGCTGATTGAAAATGGTATGCTGACAAATAACTGTGCCAATCTGATAGTAGCAGTAATGTTCGGTGTTATACTGTTCGCGCTGGCTGTAAAAGGGTATGTTAAAAAAGAAGCTGCGGAAGAGGAGGAATAGTCCGTGAAAAATCTGAAATTGAAAGCGGCCAGAGCGGCCATGGATTTGTCGCAGCAAGAGCTGGCCGGCCGTGTGGGTGTATCGCGGCAGACGATCAATGCCATTGAAAAAGGTGACTATAATCCTACAATTAATCTTTGCATCGCGATATGCAGAGTACTGGGGAAAACTCTGGACGAACTGTTCTGGGAAGAATAAAAGGCAAAACGGCTGATTTAGAATCAGCCGTTTTTTAGTAAGGTTTTCTATGGAGGGTGTTAGCCGGAAATGATCCGGCCGTCACTTGAAATGACTACTACTTCTGCAGGGATACCTGTTTTGCCGCTCTCCTGGATGGCTCTTGCAGCTGCCATCTGAAGTCCGCCGCAGCAAGGAACCTGCATGCGCACCAGAGTGATGCTTCTGATATCATTGTTTCTGATGATCTCTGCCAGTTTTTCGGAGTAATCTACGGGATCCAGCTTAGGACATCCGACCAGCGTTACTTTGTCTTTTATAAATCTGTCATGAAAATCACCATATGCAAACGCTGTGCAGTCAGCTGCAATCAGCAGATCGGCACCGTCGAAATAAGGTGCATTTACAGGTGCAAGCCTGATCTGTACAGGCCAGTTGGCAAGCTGGCTCGGCACCGGTCCGTGTGAGCACGAACAGTCACTGCTGCATGAATCAGCTCTGTGAATAGCCTGCACATTGCTGCCTGGACATCCGCATGGAAGCGGTGCATCTGCAGCAGCTTTTGCTGCCATGTTTGCCTTTACCGCTTCTTCATCATAAGCCGCAGCTTCCCTTTCGACAAATCGTATCGCATCTACAGGACATACCGGCAGACAGTCCCCGAGGCCATCGCAGTAATCATCGCGGAGCAGTTTCGCTTTTCCGTTTACCATACCGATCGCACCTTCGTGGCATGCCTGGGCACACAATCCGCAGCCGTTGCATTTTTCTTCGTTTATTTCAATTATCTTTCGTATCATAATTATGTCCCCGTTTCTTTGATAGGATAATAATATATACCCGTAATCTATGACCTTAAACAGTTGAATTAAAAAAGAAAAGTGTGTATAATTATATACAGTGTTTAATATGTATGTATAAGAAAGAAGGGGAACTATGACTATTAAAATCGGTATCTTAGGATATGGAAATATCGGCAGGGGCATCGAGAGTGCACTTATGCAGAATGAAGACATGGAACTGGCGGCAGTATTCACAAGAAGAGATCCTGCTTCTGTGAAAACAGTAACTGACGTTCCGGTTGTGAATACGGAAGATGTGGCTGAATGGAAAGACAGGATCGACGTTATGATTCTCTGCGGAGGCAGTGCGACAGACCTTCCTGTTCAGACTCCTGAATACGTGAAAATGTTCAATGTCATCGACAGTTTTGATACTCATGCAAGGATTCCTGAGCACTATGCAAATGTGGAAGCAGCAGCTAAAGAAAGCGGAAAGCTGGGCATCATTTCTCTGGGATGGGATCCGGGGATGTTCTCTCTGCTGAGACTGTATTCCGAAGCTATTCTGCCTGAAGGCGAAACTTACACTTTCTGGGGCAAGGGAATCAGTCAGGGTCATTCTGATGCGATCCGCAGGATCAAAGGCGTTAAAAATGCAAAACAGTATACTATTCCTGTGGATGAGGCACTTGATGCAGTCCGCAGCGGAAGCAATCCTCAGCTGACTACAAGAGATAAGCATATAAGAGAATGCTTTGTTGTGCTGGAAGAAGGCGCAGATGCAGCGGCGGTTGAAAATGAAATAGTAACTATGCCGAACTACTTTGCAGAATATAATACGATCGTTCATTTCATTGATGAAGAGGAATTCCTGGCGAACCACAGTGCTATGCCTCACGGCGGATTCGTTCTCAGAACAGGAAACTCCGGATTTGAAAAGGAACATGGCCATGTTATCGAATACAGCCTGAAGCTGGATTCCAATCCGGAATTTACAGGAAGTGCTATGGTGGCGTTTGCGAGAGCATGCTACCGCATGGCGAAAGAAGGGCAGACAGGATGCAGAACAGCGTTCGATATCCCGCCTGCATATCTCAGTCCAAAATCTCCTGAAGAATTGAGAGCAGGCCTCCTTTAGATTGCATTAAAAAGCCGCACCATATGGTGCGGCTTGATTTTTTTCTGAGGGTTTTAATTATCTGTTGTTGATCAGTTTAGTCAGTTCAACAGGATCAACGATTTTTCCGTCTTTGTAAACTCTCATGTTACCGGAAGCGATTTCATCGATCAGGATAACTTCGTCGTTGTTGAATCCGAATTCGAATTTGATATCATACAGATCTAATCCGATTGTTTTCAGATCTTCAGCGATGATGTTAGTGATTTTCAGAGTCTGTTCTTTCATGGAGTTGAACATTTCTGTACTCATAACGCCCAGTGCAGCCAGACCTTCGCTTGTTACCAGCGGATCGCCCAGAGCATCGTTCTTGAATGTACATTCAACATATCCGCCAGGCAGTGGAGTGCCGTCTTCGATATATTCTCCGTATCTGCGGATGAAGCTGCCTGTAGCAACCAGTCTGCAGATAACTTCCAGACCGTGTCCGAATACTGTAGCCGGCAGAACTTCCATAGTAGCGTTGTTCAGATCAGCGTTCACATAGTGAGTTTTGATTCCTGCTTCTTTTAATTTTTCAAAATAGTAAACGGAAGTTTCCAGGTTGGCTTTACCGATACCTTCGATAGTCAGTCCTACACTGTTTTCGCCCGGATCAAATACGCCGTCTTTGCCTGTGCAGTCGTCTTTGAACAGCAGCATTACATTTCCGTTTTCCAGTTTGTAAACGTTCTTTGTTTTGCCTTCGTAAATCAGTTTCATTTTAACATCATCCCTTCTATAGTTATATAAAAATAAGTTACTAAAAAACACTCAAATATTATATCACAATCTTTCGGATAAATGGTACCGTATC
>JAGBGL010000044.1 GCA_017936025.1 Bacillota bacterium
AGAGAAGAAGAACTGTCTGCAGCTTTCCACGAAATCGCTTCTGTAGCTGACGTTCTGGTAGGAAATGAAGAAGACTTCCAGCTGTGCCTGGGCTTCAAGGGACCGGAAGCAGGCGGAAAAGATGTAACTTCCAAGATCGAAAACTTCAAGGAAATGATCACTCAGGTAAAAGCTAAATATTCCAACGCAAAAGTATTCGGTACAACTCTTCGTCAGGTGCTGAACGCTAACGAACACCTGTGGGGCGGCATCCTGCTGGCAGGTGACGAATGGTGCGTTGAAGAACCTAGACCTATCCAGGTTATGGACCGTATCGGAGGCGGCGACGGCTTTACAGGCGGTCTGCTGTATGGTCTGATCCAGGGATGGGAACCTGCTAAATGCCTGCAGTTCGGATGGGCGACAGGCGTGCTGGCAGCAAGCAGCTTATACGATTACGCACAGCCTGCAGATGAAAAACAGGTATGGGACATCTACGCAGGAAACGCAAGAGTACAGAGATAAAAGATATGGAAGTGTGCGGGAAGCCTCCCGCAGTTACAGGAGGAATTATACATGAAAGCAAACATTGGTCTGATCGGTTTAGCTGTAATGGGCGAAAACCTGGCAATGAATATGGAATCCAAAGGATTCACAGTAGCTGTATATAACAGAACGGCAGATAAAGTGAAGAACTTCGTCGAAGGCCGTGCCGCAGATAAAAATATCATCGGAACATATTCCCTGCAGGAACTGGCTGACAGTCTGGAAAAACCGAGAAAAGTCCTGATGATGGTAAAAGCAGGCCAGGTCGTAGATGACTTTATCGAAAAACTGATGGAAGTACTGGAGCCGGGTGACATCATCATCGATGGAGGAAACAGCCATTACCCTGACACTATCAGAAGAACAGAATATGTTGAAAGCAAAGGCTTCCACTTCATGGGATGCGGTGTTTCCGGCGGTGAAGAAGGCGCACTGACAGGTCCTTCCCTGATGCCGGGAGGTTCCGAAGAAGCATGGAACCATGTAAAACCTATCCTGCAGGCGATCTGCGCGAAGGTAGAAGACGGCTCCCCATGCTGTGACTGGGTAGGCGAAAACGGTGCAGGCCACTTCGTAAAAATGGTGCACAACGGCATCGAATACGGAGACATGCAGCTGATCTGCGAAGCTTACCAGCTGATGAAAGACGGTCTGGGAATGACTTCCGAAGAAATGCACGAAGTATTTGCTGAATGGAACAATACTGAACTGGACAGCTACCTGATCGAAATCACAAGAGATATTTTAGGATACAAAGACGAAAACGGCGAAACTGTCGTTGAATACATTCTGGATACTGCAGGCCAGAAGGGAACAGGCAGATGGACTGCTACTTCCGCTCTGGACCAGGGAGTTCCTCTGACACTGATCGGAGAAGCGGTATATGCAAGATGCCTGTCCGCAATGAAGGAAGAACGTGTGACAGCTTCTAAGAGATTCCCTAAAACTGTAGCGCCTTTCGAAGGCGACAAAAAAGAATTTATCGAATGCATCCGCAAAGCGCTGTATGCTTCCAAGATCATTTCCTATGCACAGGGCTACATCCTGCTGAGACAGGCTGCTAAAGCTTATGACTGGAACCTGAACTACGGCGGAATCGCTCTCATGTGGAGAGGCGGCTGCATCATCAGAAGTGCTTTCCTGGGCAAGATCAAGGAAGCATTCGACAAAAACCCTGAACTGGAAAACCTGCTGCTGGATGATTACTTCGCAGAAGCAATCGAAGGCCTGGTTCCTGCATGGAGAGAAGTTGTGGCTTATGCAGTAAAAGCAGGAGTACCTGTACCTGCATTTGCTTCCGCACTGAGCTACTTTGACGGATACACAACTGCGACACTGCCTGCGAACCTGCTGCAGGCGCAGCGTGACTACTTCGGTACTCACACTTACGAACGTATCGACCAGCCAAGAGGCAAGTTCTTCCACACGAACTGGACAGGACGCGGCGGAAATACTTCCGCAGGTCAGTATGATGCGTAAGGTAAGAGGCATCATCGCACTGGACCTGGACGGTACACTGCTCAACTCACGCAAACAGCTGAGCTCCAGAAACCTGTATGCTCTGGAAGCAGCTGCAGAGGACGGCTGGGAAATCGTACCTGCGACAGGACGTTTTTACAAAGGCATGCCTGACTTTATCCGCGAACTGCCTTTTGTAAATTATGCGATTACAATCAACGGCGCGGAAGTAGTAGATTTAAGAAGAAAACGTCTGGTTTACGAGGCAGAAATGCCGGTGAAGCAGGCTGTAAAAATCATGGAGTGGCTGGATGATTACCCGGTCATCTATGACTGTTATATGGAAAGCCACGGCTGGATCTCCCAGTCCCACAAGGATCAGGTCGACACTATAGTCAGAGACCCTCATGTGAGAGATATGATCCATAATCTGAGAACTCCGGTGCCTGATCTGAAGGAATTCCTGCTTGCAGAAGGCAAGGGAGTCCAGAAGATCCAGTTCTTCTCTGCGGATGACATGGAGCGTATCCGCATGCTGGACCTCATGCCGAGAATTTTTGCTGATGTTGCGGTAACGACTGCACTGGACCAGAATGTTGAGATCAATCAGATCCATGCCAACAAAGGGGAAGCCCTGATGGCTCTGGCGGCGTATCTGGGAGTAGACATGAAAGACACCATCGCGATCGGAGACGGCACTAATGATCTGCCGATGATCCATGCGGCGGGTGTCGGCATCGGAATGGCTAACGGTTCTCAGCGCGTCAAGGAAGAGTGTGACTGGGCGACTCAGACAAACGATAAAGACGGCGTGGCAATGGCTATCGAAAGATATTGCTTATGAGTTGCCTGTATCTGCGATACAGCGCGCAACTCAAATACAGAAATTGCGCGGCTTTAGCCGCAATGCAATTTTTCAGTTCGAATAGATAGGAGAATGCATATGAAAAATAAAGTTGCAGTAATCACAGGCGGTGCGGGTGTACTCTGTGCAGAATTTGCAAGAGCACTGGCAGCAGAAGGCGTGAAAGTTGCAGTTGCGGGAAGAACTCTTTCCAAACTGGAAGCAGTTGCTGATGAAATAAATGCAGCCGGAGGACAGGCTATCGCGGTGCAGATGGACGTTACAAATAAAGAAAGCGTAAAAGCTGCCCATGATGAAGTGCTGGCCAAGTTCGGCAAATGCGATATTCTGATCAATGGTGCAGGAGGAAACCATCCGCGAGCAACAACAGACAAAGAATATTTTGAAATCGGGGATCTGGATTCAGATACAAAGACTTTCTTTGATCTGGACGACGAAGATATCGAATTTGTATTTAATCTGAACTTCATCGGAACGCTGATCCCGACTCAGGAATTTGCTAAGGACATGATCGGAAGAGAAGGATGCAATATCCTCAACGTAAGCTCCATGAATGCTTACACACCGCTGACAAAGATCCCTGCATATTCCGGAGCAAAAGCGGCTATCTCAAACCTTACACAGTGGATGGCTGTACACTTCAGCAAAGTAGGAATCAGAGTCAATGCTATCGCTCCTGGATTCTTCTCTACTGCGCAGAATGCAAAGCTGCTGTGGAACGAAGACGGAACGCCTACTGCACGTACAAATAAGATCCTCAATGCGACTCCAATGGGACGTTTCGGTAAGCCGGAAGAACTGCTGGGTGCACTGATGTTCCTGGTTGATGAAAAAGCGGCTTCTTTTGTAACAGGTATCGTTATCCCTGTAGATGGAGGCTTCTCTGCATACAGCGGAGTATAACTATGTCAAAAAGCTGCCTGCAAGCCGGGCGGCTTTCTTTACAAGAGGTGACAAAATGGAAAAATTCTATTATGACGTAAATAACGAAGGGCTTACTCCTGAGGCTATAAAGGAAGCGCTGCTGGAGTCTCTGGAAGGTCGCGCACTGAAAAATGTGCTGATCATCCCGCCTGATTTCACTCGCTTTCACTCCAATGCAGGGTATATCACTAACGTTTATTATCATGCACTTTCCGAAAAAGGTGTGAACGTTGATATACTGCCGGCACTTGGAACTCACGTGCCGGTGACCCGCGAAGAGGCGGAGCTGATGTTCGGTGATATTCCATATGACAGATTCATTGTCCACAACTGGCGTGAGGATGTGATGAAAATCGGTGAAATACCATCGGAATATATTGAAGAAATAACAGAAGGCCTGTGGCACGATCCGGTGACAGCAGAAATCAACCGCCTTGTGATGGACGAAAAATATGACCTGATTCTTTCAGTAGGACAGGTGGTGCCTCACGAAGTTATCGGCATGGCAAATCATGCAAAGAATCTGTTCGTAGGTGTAGGCGGAAGCAACATGATCAACAGCAGCCATATGATAGGCGCTGTTTACGGCATGGAAAGAATGATGGGTAAAGACCATACTCCGGTCCGCAAAGTTTTCGACTATGGAATGGAGCATTTCCTGAAAGACCGTCCGGTTGTGTTTGTACTGACAGTGTGTACAGCACCAAAAGGAGAAATATGCACCCATGGGCTGTTCATCGGAGACACGCGTAAGGTCCTGGAAGCAGCTATCGAATTGTCTCAGGAAAAGAACATCGACTTCGTAGAAACAGGGATCAAAAAGTGTGTAGTATATCTGGACCCTTCTGAATTCAAGAGCACATGGCTGGGAAATAAATCTGTTTACCGTACGCGTATGGCCATAGCGGACGGCGGGGAGCTGATCGTCCTGGCACCTGGTATTGAACGCTTCGGTGAAGACGACAAGGTCGATGAACTGATCAGAAAGTATGGATATGTGGGCCGCATGAAAGTCCTCGAAGAATTCGGCAAGCCTGAGAATCAGGATCTGCGTGACAACATGGGCGCGGCAGCACACCTGATCCACGGATCTTCAGACGGCAGATTCAAAATCACTTATGCGGTGAAGAACATTACGCAGGAAGAAATAGAATCTGTAGGATTCAGCGCTGCAGACTATGACGAAATGGTCCGCCGCTACGATCCGGACAAACTGGAATACGGATACAATACGCTGGCAGACGGCGAAGAGATTTACTATATACCGAACCCTGCACTGGGATTATGGATCAATAAGGAGAAGTTCTAATGAGAGCATTTATGGATAACGATTTTCTTCTGACAACAGAAACGGCGCGGACGCTGTTTAATGAATATGCGGCAGACTGCCCGATAATTGACTACCACAACCATCTTCCGGCAAAAGATATCTATGAAAAACGCAGATATGAAAATCTGACGCAGGTGTGGCTGGAAGCTGACCATTATAAATGGAGATGCATGCGTGTCTGCGGTGTCGATGAGCATTATATTACAGGTAAGGCAAGTGAATACGATAAATTTATGGCGTTTGCGGAAATAATGCCGCGCCTGATCGGAAGCCCGGTTTATCACTGGGCACATCTGGAACTGCAGAGATATTTCGGCATCGATACTCCGCTGACAAAGAAAACAGCACCTGAGATCTGGCACAAGACATCCCAGCTGCTTCAGCAGGATGGATTTGATGCGGTTTCCCTGCTGGAAAAGGCAAATGTGAAAATGCTATGCACAACTGATGACCCGGTGGATGATCTTCACTGGCATCTGAAAATCGCCGCTACTCAGGATCTGTCTTTCAAAGTGCTTCCGTCTTTCAGACCGGACCGTTTCCTGAATGTAGGTCAGGACGCGTGGTACACTGCGATAGAACAGCTGCGAAACAGATATGATGTTGCGATCAATGACTGGGACAGCCTGCTTTCTGCACTGAGAATGGCTCTGGATTTCTTCTATCTGGCAGGATGTAAAGTTACAGATCACGGATTTACGCACTTCCGCTATGCAGAAGGCGATGCTTCTGCTGTGATGGACAAGGCGATGCAGTCGCAGCCGCTGACTGAAGAGGAAATCGCGGTTTATCAGGGCGAACTGCTGAAATTCCTGGCACGTGAGTATGCGGAGCGCGGCATGGCGATGCAGCTGCACCTCGGCCCGATCAGAAACAACTCGCCTAAACTGATGGAAGCTTTCGGACCTGACGCAGGCGGTGACAGCATGGGCGCTGTTACAGACCCGTACCTGCTGGGCGCATTTTTAGGCGGTCTCGAAGCAGAAGATGCGCTGCCAAATACTATTCTGTACAATCTGCATCCATCCGACAGTGATATGCTGGCGACGATGGCCGTGAATTTCGGAGCGAAGGTGCAGTATGGAGCAGCATGGTGGCTGCTGGATCATATACGAGGGATCAGCAATCAGATCGACCAGCTGATGGAAACCGGCATGCTGTCCAAGTCTGTGGGAATGCTGACGGACTCCCGCAGCTTTACATCTTTTGTCCGCCACGAGTATTACAGACGCATTTTATGCGAGAAAATCGGATCCCTGGTGGAATCCGGGCAGTATCCGTGCGATATGGAAATGCTGGGTGAAATCGTCAGCGATATATGCTGGAAGAACGCAGTAGAGTTCTTTGGGTTTGAAATCTAGATTAGTAAATATAACAACAAAACCACCCTTTGCCGATAGTTTTTTATCGGCAAAGGGTGGTTTTTATTTGCTTCCGATAATCGGCTCTGCAGTGTTATCGGAAGTGCTCGGAGATTCTGGCTTCTCCGATAAAAAATTATCGGAAGCAGGGCAGGAAAATTATTAGCCGCAAGGCGACTGAATATTGCGAAAATTTAAGGGCAGGTGTATACTTTGTATTAGATAGATTTCGCAGAAAGGGGGATTCGCGTATGAAGAGAAAATTTATTTTCGTTTTATGCTTCTGTCTGATGTTGGTCATGGCACCGATGAGTGTGTATGCGCATCCGGGAGATGGCGGAAATACTTTGATACACATGTATACAGATAAAGACCTTACGTATGACGAAGATGCTACAGTATTCATTTATGCAACGCCGGGTGCCTGTGAAATCGTGGATGAGGGCGGAAACAATGCTTATCAGCGCTACAGAGTCACAAATTTTGAAGGATGGTATTTTGAAGGCTGGAAGACATGGTATACCGGACGTGAATATCATTGGATCTTTCCTGATGCAAACGAGGTGAATAAGGAAAATCCAAAGTATGATAACGGAGCTGCCTGGTATTTCTCAAAATACGGACTTTCACAGCAGGCATATACTTCAAACACATATGACTATATGAAAGAACGCATCCAGGTAAACAAGGAGAGCGGATACAGGGGTACTTATTATCTGTATGCGATCTTCAGACCTGTTTTGACGGTCAATGCCGGTGATGGCGTTTCCTGCTCAGTCAGCGGAGCATATCAGGTACCGGGAGATGGGGATGCTGCAGCGGCAGATAGATTTGCTGTTTTATATAACGGTAATGCGAACGTGACTTATAAAGTCGATCCTTCGTATGAGGTTACAGGAATAACTGCTTCCTATGGCACATCTTACTCTGTTTCCGGTCAGACAATAACCGTAAGCAACATGGTGCGTCCCGGAAGCATCAGTATAAACACTGAGAAAAAGCATGTGCATGACTACTCTTCCGCATGGTCTTCGGATGAAAATGCCCACTGGCGTGAGTGCAGCTGCGGTGAAAAGACAGATTATGGAACACACAGAGGAGGAACTGCAACATGCACTGAGACAGCATTGTGTGCAGTCTGCGGCAAAAATTATGGAAGCGTAGATAAACAGAACCATGCAGCAGGTGTTGAAATCCGGGATGCAGTTCCTGCAGAGGAATTTGCAGAAGGATACACAGGAGATGTGTATTGTAAAGGATGCGGGGTCCTGATCAGTAAGGGGCAGGTGATTCCTGCTTCCCATCAGCATAGCTACAGTACAGACTGGTCATCTGATGGAAGCTCCCACTGGCATGAATGCAGCTGCGGGGAAAGGACTGATCTGACAGGCCATTCCGGAGGCAGTGCTACATGTATAAAAGCACCGGAATGCAGCGTGTGCGGACATGTTTACGGAAAAGTTGATCCTGCGAAACACACAGGGAAAACTATTATCAAAGGAGATGTGGCAGCGGGAGAATTTACAGAAGGATATACAGGAGACAAATACTGTGAAGATTGCGGAACACTTCTTGAAAAAGGACGAGTGATCCCTGCTTCCCATCAGCACAGCTACAGCACAGACTGGTCATCTGACGGAAGCTCCCACTGGCATGAATGCAGCTGCGGTGTGAAGGAAGGTGCTGCGGCCCACAGTTTCTCCGATGCGACATGCACAGAGCCTATGAAGTGCAGCGTATGCGGCTTTATAAGCGGGGAGGCCAAAGGGCATGACTATACAGATGCGAACTGTAAAGCTCCCGCAACATGTACAGGATGCGGTGACACCTACGGAGAACCTGATAAATCCAGACATAAAGGAGAGCTGGAAATCAGAGGTGCGGTGGCAGCCGAAGAATTCAAGGATGGCTACACAGGCGATGTGTACTGTCTTGACTGTGGAAGCCTGGTGAAAAAAGGCGAAGTGATCCCTAAGACAGGAAGCGATGAACCTGAAGCTCCTGCAGATCCGGCAGATAAAGACAAGGTGACAGATAAAGATGCTTCTCCAAAGACAGGAGATGACAGATCTGCTACGATTTACTGGATCGTATTAGTGGCGGCGTTACTGGTGATCAGAAGAATATTTAAAAGCAGACACAATTAGACTTCCGATGATTTATTATCGGAAAATGGTCAAAAAAGAATGACGCCGATAACGGGACAAAAGCAATTATCGGAAACATAATAAAACCACCAATTATCGATAAGTTTTTATCGGCAAGAGGTGGTTTTGTTTTTAATAACGATAATCGCAGCATCACACTGGCATAAGGCGTATTCAACTTAAAAGGCTCCGGATTTTCCGGAGCCTTAATTTCTTATCTCAACCAGTTTGAAAAATCAGCATCGCATGGCATTGCCCAGTCTCCTCTTGGAGAGAAGCCGACAGAGCCGATTTTCGGGCCGTCAGGTACGCAGGTTCTCTTGAACTGCTGGATGAAGAATCTTCTGTAGAATGTGTTCATCCATTTCTGGATAAATTCTTCGTCATATTCACCTTCGAATGCGTTCTTGGCAATGTACAGCAGCTTTTCAGGAGTCATGCCATAGCGGATAGTGTAGTAGATGAAGAAGTCGTGCAGTACATAAGGACCGACACTTTCTTCTGTTTTCTGTGCGATGTCGCCGTTAGAATCCGGAGGAAGCAGCTCTGGAGAAATCGGAGTGTCCAGGATATCCTGAAGTGTGTCTTTCAGCAGAGCATTGTCGGAACTGAAGGAAGGATCTTCGTTCGGTCCGCTCAGTTTATTTTCCATGACCCATTTAACAACGGATCTTACCAGAGTCTTAGGTATGCTTGCGTTCACGCCGTAGTTGGACATGTGGTCGCCGTTGTAAGTGCACCAGCCCAGAGCCATTTCGGAAAGGTCGCCTGTGCCGACAACCATACCGCCTTCTTTATTTGCAACATCCATCAGGATCTGAGTACGTTCTCTTGCCTGGGAGTTTTCGTAAGTGACATCGTGTACGGATTCGTCGTGGCCGATATCGGCAAAGTGCTGTCTTACAGCATCCTTGATGGAAATTTCTCTTACTTCAGCGCCCAGCAGTTTCATGATTGTCAGGGCGTTATTATAAGTTTTTCCCGTAGTTCCGAAGCCCGGCATTGTGATAGCTACGATATCGCCGGCAGGCTTGCCGATGATTTTATGTGTATAAGCTGTTGCCAGCAGGGCCAGTGTGGAATCCAGTCCGCCGGAAATACCTACAACAGATTTTTTAGAATGAGTATGCTCGATTCTCTTAGCCAGACCTACTGCCTGCAGTTCGAATATTTCGCTGCAGTTTGCTGCCAGCTGCTCAGGATCTTCCGGTGTGAAAGGCTCTTTTGTATAGTAACGGTATAATTTATCTTCAGCAGTAATCAGATTCAGTGGATCCAGTTCGACTTCCATGAATTTTGCGCGTTCGCCGAAAGCAGCTGCGCATGCATTCAGGTTGCCGTTGTGAGTTGCTTCGTAGCGGATGCGTGCAAAGTCCAGTTCGCTGTAGTAAACAGCTGCTTCCCTTGCAAAACGTGGGCTTTCCGCGATGATAGCGCCGTTTTCGGCGATCAGGCAGTGGCCGGTGAATGCGAAGTCAGTTGTGGACTCTTTTACCCCTGCGGAAGCATATACGTAACCGCAGTTTGATTTGGCTGTCTGCATTTCAACCAGTTTTCTGCGGTAGTCAGCTTTGCCGACAATGTCATTGCTTGCAGAAGTGTTGAAAATTATCTGAGCACCGTTCAGCGCCAGCTGTGAACCCGGTGTCACAGGCATCCACAGGTCGTCAGCGACTTCTGCGCCGACAGTCAGGCCTGCTTCGTAATCTGTAAACAGCAGGTGTCCGAAAGGAACGTCAGTACCCAGCAGTCTGATTGTTTCATAAGCATTTGCCAGATCCTGGCCGCCTGCAAACCATCTGCTGTCAGCGGCCGGGAACATCTTAGGAACAGCGCCTTTGATTTCACCGTTCTGGATGATCAGAGCACAGTTGTACAGGCTGTTTTCCAGTCTGAGATATGCGCCCAGAACAACTACAGTATTGATGCCCACAGTTGCTTCCACGATTCTGCTGATGCCGGCAAGCTGATTGCTGTAGAGGAATTCCTGATAGAACAGGTCCCCGCAGGTGGAGCCTGTAACGGCCAGTTCAGGAAATACGATGAAACCTGCCTTTTTCTCAGCAGCGTCAGCGATCTGCGCGATGATCTGCTCAGTGTTATATTCAGTATTTGCAATTTTGAGGTCAGGAACCGCAGCTCCGACTCTCACTAAACCTAAATTACTCATAGAAAATCTCCTTAATTCATATAGATTCCTTAACTCGATTATTATACACCCGCAGACTATTATAATGCAAGACAAGGCCGCGAACTGCAGAAAACATCCGTGAACTTTGCCGGCCGCATGGACGTTGCGAGCGTTACCAAATCGCAGACACTATGGACCTTGCGAGCGTTACCAAATCGCAGAAACTATGAACCTTGCGAACGTTACCAAATTGCAGAAACAAAATTTTGGTTACTGAAAATGGTAACCATGTGCCGCAAACCTTCATTTGGTCACGTGATGAATATGTGGTGGTAATCATCTGACTGTGCATAGCAAATGGTTACGGAAAGAAGTAACCAAAAGCCCAGAACAACCAGCATGATTACGCAATGCGGTCACAGCCTTTCCCTTGAAACAAAAGGCGTTTTGACATATAATATAATGACCAAAAAAGAAAGGATTTCTGAGATGAAAGAAACTTATATCGCAGATATCAGAACTGCACAGGAAGTTACCGATTTCTTCATGGTAAAATCTATCGCTGTGAAGATCGGAGCAAATAAGAAACAGTACCTTGACCTGATGCTGGGAGACAAGACAGGCGAAATTTCAGGAAAGAAGTGGGACGTGTCTGATGACGAACTTCCATCCCTGATGGAAATCAGAGAAGGTGAGATAATCAAGATCCGCGCCAATGTTACAGAATGGAACGGGCTGAAACAGTTCCGCGTGATGCGCATCCGTAAAAAGGCCGAAAACGATCCGGTGGAAATGAGCGACTTTATCAAGGCGGCGCCTGAAAAGCCTGAAGATATGTATAACTACATCATGGAAAAGGCACAGGGATTTACAGATGAGGATCTGAAAAAACTGTGCGTGAAAGTGCTGGAAGACAACAGAGAAAAACTGATGTATTATCCGGCTGCTTCCAAGAACCACCATGCACAGATGGCAGGGCTGCTGTACCATGTAAAGCGTATGCTGATGAACGGTGAACGCATGTGTCAGGTGTACACTAATCTGAATGCGGACCTGGTCATGGCGGGCGTGATTCTCCATGACATGGAAAAAATCAATGAAATCGAATCAAATGAGCTGGGCATCGCTTCAGGATATTCTTTCGAGGGACAGATGCTGGGACATCTGATCCAGGGCGTCAAGACGCTGGACAGACTGACTCTGGAGCTGGACTTCCCGAGAGAAAAGGCTATCATGCTGGAACACATGATACTGTCCCACCATTACGAGCCTGAATTCGGAAGCCCTAAAAAACCGCTTTTCCCGGAAGCAGAGATTCTTCATTATCTGGACATCATCGATGCAAGAATGTTCGATATGCAGGATGCTCTGGAAAAAACAGAACCGGGTGAATTCAGCGACAGAGTATGGACACTGGATAACCGCAGATTGTATAAACCTGCAGAATAACGTCAGGCTGCTTCGCGGCACAGGAGTAAGACAGAGGAGGGCCGGCACAGGGCCGCCCGCAGACAGAAAATGATAGAAGAAAGACAAGGGAACGTGGCGGACATTATATTCCGCAACGAAGAAAACGGCTACACGATAGTCATTTTTGAAACTGAAGATGAGCAGTTTACGGCAGTGGGAACACTGCCTTCTTGTCGTAAAGGCGCAGGTTTCCTTCTCCGGGGGCAGTGGAAGACACATCCGAGCTACGGAGAGCAGTTCTCTATCATTGAATTTGAAGAAAAAATGCCGTCGTCTGAAGCAGGCATTGAGGAGTTCCTGGCTTCAGGGGCGCTGAAAGGCATCGGCAAGAAAACTGCTGCGGCGATAGTTGCGAAATTCGGAAGCAGTACTTTTGACATCCTGGAAAACGAACCTGAACGCCTTACTGAAGTTTCAGGCATAGGTCCGAAAAAAGCGGAGTCCGTAGCGGAAGCTTTCCGCAGTCACAGGGAGTTCGCACAGGTGACCATGTATCTGCAGCAGTACGGTATCCATGCGAATTACGCTATGAAGCTGTACCGGGTCTATGGTCCGGATACGATAGCTGTGATCGAGGACAATCCTTACTGCCTAGTCGATGATATTTTTGGCATCGGCTTCAAAAAAGCGGACAATATAGCGCAGAAAATCGGGATCGAAAAAGACGATCCGTTCAGAATAAAAGCAGGTGTGAAGTTTACGCTTGCATACTTTACAAACGAAGGGAACACGTTCCTGCCGCAGACTTTCCTGTGTGAGAAGGCCGGTGAACTGCTGGATGTTTCGACCGAAACGATAGGCGAGATCCTGGTGGAAATGGCTTTTCAGGGAGATATCCATATCGACAGGTTGGAAAACCGCAACGCGGTATATCTGATGCCGTATTTTCTGGCAGAGCAGAATGTCTGCAAATGCCTGGGATCACTGAACTCTGCGATCCTCAAGCCTATCGGAGCGCAGCTTGACAGCCTCATAAGAGTGACGGAATATGAAACGGGCATCAGCCTTTCCGAAAACCAGAAAGAAGCAGTGAAAAGCTCGCTGAACCATGGGGTATCTGTAATCACAGGCGGACCGGGTACGGGGAAAACGACCATCATCAACTCGATCATAAACATACTGACGCAGAGCGGTTTTAAAACTGCGATCGCAGCGCCGACAGGACGCGCGGCGAAACGTATAACAGAAACATCGGGGTACGAGGCTTCCACGATACACAGACTTCTGGAATACTACTATTCCGAGGGCGAAGATACGATGCGGTTCGGTAAGACAGCCGAAGATCCGCTGGATTATAATGCGATCATCATCGACGAAGCTTCCATGATCGATCTGATGCTGATGAACGGTCTTATGAGCGCTATTAGGCCGGGAACGCGCCTGATTCTGGTGGGAGATTCGGACCAGCTGCCGTCAGTCGGTGCAGGCAATGTCCTGCGCGACATAATCGACAGTGAATTTGTTTTCTGTGTAAAGCTGACCGAAATCTTCCGTCAGGCCAAGGAAAGTCTGATCGTCGTGAATGCGCATAAAATCAACAAAGGTGAGTACCCGTCGTGCAATGAAAAAGACAAGGACTTTTTCATGATGCCGCGGAAAACCGAAAAGGAAATGCTGGAGCTCATAAAAGATCTGTGCATAAGGCGGCTTCCTGCGTATTACACGGAGCTGCTGCCGGTGCGCGACATCCAGGTGCTGACGCCCGTGAGAAAAGGTGTGCTGGGAAGCATCAATCTCAACCGGGACCTGCAGGATGTGATAAATCCGCCGCAGCCGGATCTGGAAGAAAAGAAATTCGGCGACCGTATTTTCAGAGAGCATGATAAGGTCATGCAGATAAAAAACAATTACGAACTCAAGTGGAAAAACCAGGAGGATTTCACTGAGGGCGAAGGAATATTCAATGGCGATGTAGGCTTCATCAATTCCATCGACAAGGAATACGGCGAAGTTACGGTAGTGTTTGACGGCTGCCGTTATGTTACTTACGACTTCAATCAGATGGATGAGCTGGAACTTGCTTATGCCATCACCGTACATAAAAGTCAGGGAAGCGAGTTCCCTGTGGTTATCATGCCGATGTCATGGTTCCCGCCTGTGCTGGCGACGCGCAATCTCTTGTATACGGGGGTGACAAGAGGTAAACAGGCTGTCGTGCTGGTGGGCTCTGAAAACAAGATGTATGCAATGGTTGATAACAACAGGATAACCCAGCGTAACTCGGGGCTGTGCGCCCGTCTGAAGATGCTGATGGGCTTCCATTAGGGGGAAAGGCCGGGGGCCGGCCGGAATAGAGGTAATATGGGTTTTTTAGAGATTCTGCTGGAAGCGGTTTATCCTTCCGGCATATACTGCATTTCGTGCGGAAGCATGATCGACAGCAGCAGAGATTATGCTCTGTGTGATTCGTGCATGGAAAGATTTCACTGGGTCGGAGCGAAGACCTGTGACGTCTGCGGCAAGATCCTTGCTGATGATTACGGTCACAGACTGTGCTGGGACTGCAGACAGTTCGGCCATGATTTTGATAAGGGATATACGTGCGTTCAGTACGGACTTCTGGAACGCGGAGTTCTGATGGACTACAAGTACCGCGGCAAGTCCTATATCGGGCGGAAGCTGGGGCAGATCCTTTATGACCGCATGGAAGCTGAAGATGTGGAATACGATCTGATCGTTCCAGTGCCGATGCATGAAAGGCGGCGTGCGGACCGCGGCTACAATCAGGCGGAAGTCATGGCGCGCGTAATGGCAGGGAAGAAAAATGTGCCCTGCGCACAGGGAATGCTGATACGAAAGAAGGCGACTGAGGCCATGAAGGGTCTCGGATTTGTAGAACGTTATGAAAATATGCAAAATGTATTTGCAGTTTCGCCTGAAAATCATTATACTATTGCAGGAAAGCGGATTTTGCTGGTAGATGATATTTATACCACCGGAAGCACGCTGGATGCCTGCAGCCGGGTGCTGAAAGAAGCCGGCGCCGCTGCGGTTTATGTGCTGACGTTTGCATGCGGTGCGAACGTGCCTCCTGCGGAGATGAGGCAGCACTTGTAAATTTTAATCAGGAAATACAGAGCAGTTTCTGCTAGTTGTTCAGGTCTGTGGTTGAAAGGCCAGGCCAGCTACGGGCAAAAGGTCCCACGTAAGCTGATCCGCAAGGCGGCAGTGATCATGGCGTAGTTTAGATGTAAGTCCTCCGGAAAATCCGGGCAAAGGCAGGTGTGGGGGCAAAGACCAGGTCAGCTGAACAACTAACAGAGACTGCTTTTTGATGTCCTGCCCAAATCTTTGATTTGGCGCGCAGCGACAGTGTGATGAGAACCCTGCCCAAATCTTTGATACGGCGCGCAGCGACAGTGTGATGAGAACCCTGCCCGTATCTCTGATACGGCGCGCAGGACAGACACTAAGCTGCCCAAATCTTTGATTTGGCGCGCAGCGACAGTGTGATGAGAACCCTGCCCGTATCTCTGATACGGCGCGCAGGACAGACACTAAGCTGCCCAAATCTTTGATTTGGCGCGCAGCGACAGTGTGATGAGAACCCTGCCCGTA
>JAGBGL010000004.1 GCA_017936025.1 Bacillota bacterium
GCTGGTTTATTATGCGAAGCCATCCTGGTACATCAAGATGAGCGACTTCAAAGAACAGCTGGTTGCAAACAACGCTACAGTTAACTGGTTCCCTGAATTCGTTGGTGAGAAACGTTTCGGAAACTGGCTGGAAGAAGTTAAAGACTGGGCTATTTCCAGAAACAGATACTGGGGTACACCAATTCCTATCTGGAGATGCGAATGCGGACATCTGGAATGCATCGGCAGCAGAGCAGAATTAGTTGAAAAAGCTCAGGAAAACATCGATGAAAGCATTGAACTGCACAGACCATATGTGGATGATGTTCACCTGACTTGCCCTCACTGCGGTAAGACAATGAGCAGAATCCCTGAAGTAATGGACTGCTGGTTCGACTCCGGTTCCATGCCGTTCGCACAGCAGCACTATCCATTCGAAAATGCGGATAAGTTCGATGAAGAACTGTTCCCTGCAGACTTTATCTGTGAAGGTATTGACCAGACAAGAGGATGGTTCTACTCCCTGATGGCTATCTCTACATTCATCAAGGGCAAGGCACCATATAAGAATGTACTGGTTAATGACCTGATCCTGGACAAAGAAGGAAAGAAAATGTCCAAGTCCAGAGGCAACACTGTTGACCCGTTCCAGCTGTTCGACAAGTACGGCGCAGACGCTACAAGATGGTATCTGTTGCATACTTCTCCTGCATGGTCCCCAACTAAATTCGACGAAGACGGCCTGATCGAAATCGTGTCCAAGTTCTTCGGAACTATCAGAAACGTATATAACTTCTTCGTTATGTACTCCAATCAGGATGACATCAATCCTGCTGAATTTGACGTTCCATATGCAGAAAGACCTGAACTGGACAGATGGATCATTTCAAAATACAACAAGCTGATCAGAGAAGTAACAGAAGAAATGGATCACTACGATCACATGAAGTCCGTAAGAAAGATCCAGGACTTCGTAGTAGAAGATCTGTCCAACTGGTATATCAGACGTGCAAGAAGAAGATTCTGGAATGAAGAACTGGATGCAGACAAGAAGTCTGTATATAAGACAACTTACGATATCCTGGTAGGTATCGCAGAAATGATCGCTCCATTCGCACCATTCATCGCAGATGAAATGTACGTTAACCTGACAGGAGCAGAATCCGTACACCTGGCTTACTATCCAAAAGCTGACGAATCTCTGATCGATGAAAAGACAGAAGAACGTATGGACCTGATCAGAACAATGGTAGCTCTGGGCCGCGGTACTCGTGAAAAAGAAAAGATTAAGGTAAGACAGCCACTGTCTGAAATCCTGGTTGACGGCAAATACGAAGAACTGATTTCCGACCTGACTCCGCTTATCATGGAAGAACTGAACGTTAAGGAAGTAGTATTCGAAAAAGAACTGGATAAGTTCATGAACTACAGCCTGAAACCTAACTTCAAAGTTGCAGGCCCAATGCTTGGTAAGAATATCAAGGCATTCGGCGGAGCTCTGGCTAAGGCTGATGCAGCTGCAGCAGTTGCACAGCTGGAATCCGAAGGCAAACTGGTTCTGGAGCTGAACGGTGAAAATGTTGATATCACACCTGATATGGTTGATATGAGAATTTCCGCTAAGGAAGGTTTCGCAGTAGCTATGGAAAACAATGTGTTCACTATTCTGGATACTAACCTGAATGATGAACTGATTGCTGAAGGTCTGGCAAGAGAACTGATCTCCAAAGTACAGCAGCTGAGAAAGCAGAACGATTTTGAGATGATGGACAACATCAAGATAATGATCGCAGCTGATGAAGAAGTTGCAGCAGCAGTTGAAACTCATAAAGAATATATTATGAAAGAAACTCTGGCTCTGGAAATCGGAACTGCAGAAGGCCTGAAAGAATATGATCTGAACGGTCATAAAACAGGCATCGACGTAGAACGCGTGTAATATCGCTCTGCGACGGTCCTCGCTGCGCTGCGTAGCGTCGCTGCCGCGATATTGACCTGCGCTCAACAATTAAAAAGGTGGGCATCTGTCTGAGGACAGATGCCCTTATTATCTACAGGAGCGAAATATGATCAATTTACGTGATTTGACAATTAAAGAACTGAAGGGCTTCTGCGAGGAAATCGGTGAAAAACCGTTTCGTGCAAAACAGATTTTTTCCTGGATATATAAAGGCGCAGAAAGTTTTGATGAGATGACGGACCTTTCCAAAGCTCTCAGAGAGAAACTGAAAGAGCATGCATATATCGGAAAACTGGACATCATCAGAGTACAGCATTCAAAGACAGACGGCACGAGAAAATATCTGCTGGGTCTCGAAGACGGCAACATGATTGAAAGTGTATTTATGAAATACAAATACGGAAACTCTATCTGTGTATCATCACAGGCGGGATGCCGAATGGGCTGTAAATTCTGTGCTTCAGGACTGGATGGGCTGAAAAGAGATCTGACTCCCGGTGAAATTGCAGGACAGATCCTGACAATAGAAAAAGATACAGGTGAAAAAATCAATCACATTGTTGTAATGGGAACAGGTGAACCGTTCGACAACTATGCGAACCTGAAAAAATTCCTGATAAATGTTAATGACAAAGAGGGACTGAATCTCAGTATGAGAAACATCACGGTTTCTACATGCGGCCTGATCCCGCGGATACAGGACTTCTCAAAGGAAATGAAGCAGGTGAATCTGGCTATATCGCTGCATAGTGCTGACAGTGAAACACGTGAGTCAATGATGCCTGTAAACAGAAGCTATCCTGTCGATGATCTGCTCGCAGCATGCAGGGAATATACAGAGGAAACAGGAAGACGAATTACTTTTGAATATGCACTGGTAAAGGGTAAAACCGATACTAAGGAGCAGATAGACCTGCTGGCTTCTAAGCTGAAAGGGATGCTGTGCCATGTCAACCTGATCCCGCTCAATGAAGTAAAGGAAACAGGCCTTGCCGGAAGCAACAGGAAACGTGCTGCAGAAATTGCCGCGTATCTTGAAACACGCGGAATACCTGCAACTGTACGCAGAGAGCTGGGTGCGGATATTGATGCGGCATGCGGACAGCTGAGACTTGGAGAGCAGGAAAAAAACAAATAATCTGACAAGTTTGTGGTTGCTCTAAACTTATTAGTAGTGTATAATAAATAACATAAAAACACGCATAGACGTGAAATTGAAGGAGGGCTTTACCATGGTGAAGTTATTATTAGGACACAAAGGAAGCGGAAAAACAAAATCTATGATCGATATGGCTAATGACACAGTTGCAAAAGCTGACGGCCACATCATCTTTCTGAATAAAAACCACAGATACACATATGAATTGAATCACGAACTGAGAGTGATCAGCACTGAAGATTATGATGATCTGACAAATATCGATGAATTCATCGGATTTATCTTCGGTATCATCAGCTCTGACTATGACATCGAAACAATCTTCATCGACGGTATTCTGAAGCACGATGACGTTGCACTGGGCGACATGCCTGAATTCCTGGGCAGACTGAAAGGTATCGCTGCTAAATACGAAATCGAAATCGTAGTAAGCTTAGGCGCTGAAAAAGAAGAACTGATTGGTGTTGACTTCGAAGGCTGCGAAATCGTAAACTAATAAAAACTGAAACAGTACATAATACGGCGGTGTTTTACACCGCCGTTTTTTGTTGCGCTGTCCGTATTTTGATATGGCATAAAAAAGGACGGTTTTGGATATTTGCGGATTTTATGTTATACTATAATTTGGTGATTATTTGAAACAATACTTTATATAAATATGACTAGAAGGTTTGGTGAATTTGAAGATGAAAAAAGTGTATTTTAATGTTGTAATGACTGCGTTTCTTTTCGGAACGATGGAAGTCTCGCTCAAGCTGACGGGAAGCGCGCTGGATCCGTTCCAGCTGACGTTTCTGAGATTCTTTATCGGAGGCCTGCTGCTTCTTCCGTTTGCGCTTGCTGAAATAAAAGTTACAGGAGTAAAACTCACTGCAAAAGATTTCGGATACCTGTTATATGTGGGGATACTGGCCATTCCGCTGAGCATGCTCTTCTTCCAGCTGGGCGTAATGAGATGCAATGCTTCCACTGCAGCTGTACTGATATCATTCAATACTTTGTTTACGATGATCTTTGCACATTTTATGGCAAATGAAAAAATAAAGAAATATAACGGTGTTGTGCTGATGATCGGCTTGGCAGGACTGATTTTCATGATAAAGCCGTGGAATATGCAGGAAGGAAATACCGTTTTTGGTATAGTGTTCATGTTGCTGGCAGCGCTGTTTTTCGGATGGTATACGGTTGCAGGAAAACTCAGCGTAAAGAAAATGGGACTCATGGCGCAGACAAGCTTCAGCTTTATCATGGGTTCTCTGGTGCTTTTGGTTATCATTATTATCATGGGAAGACCTGTTTTCGACGGTGTGGCTGAAAACTGGATGGCGGTTGCGTATGTCAGCATTTTCGTTACAGGACTGGGATACTTCTGCTATTTCAAGGCAATAAAATACTCTGATGCAACAACAGGTTCCATCGCATTTTTCCTCAAGCCGGCGATCGCACCGGTAATTGCAGTAATAATCCTGCACGAACATATAATGTGGAATACATATATAGGGATCGGACTGTTCCTGATAGCATCTTATATGAACATCCGCGGAAAGAGAAAAGAGGCGATACTTAATGAAAAAAATAACGCTTAATGAAGTTGAAAATATCTTTGAAGGCAGAACTCCGGGTGCGGCAGGAAAGCACAGTTATTTCTCAGTGCTGGTACCGCTTGTAGAAAAAGAGGACGGGCTGCATCTGCTCTTTGAACTGAGAGCGGCTCATATGAAACGCCAGCCGGGTGAGGTATGCTTTCCGGGAGGAAAAGTAGAGCCGGGTGAGAGCTTCCAGGA
>JAGBGL010000045.1 GCA_017936025.1 Bacillota bacterium
ACATGTGCATGCGGAGACAGCTACACTGCTGACAAAGTAGTTGCCCTGGGCCACGACATGGGCGACTGGACAGAAACAAAAGCAGCGGACTGCGTAAATGCAGGAGAAGAACGCAGAGATTGCTCCAGATGCGACCACTTTGAAACAAAAGAAATTGCAGCATTAGGCCATACTGCAGTAGATTTCGAAGGTAAAGACGCAACATGTACATTACCTGGTATGACTGCAGGAATATACTGCGAAGTATGTAAAGAAACTCTGTCCGGTATGGAATGCATCCCTGCAAACGGACATGATTACGAAACAGTTCAGGGTTACGACGCAACATGTACAGAAGACGGTCTGACAGATGGTGTTGAATGTACAGTCTGCGGATTCGATCTGGTACCACAGATGCCGATCTTAGCAACTGGACATGTAGTAACAACAGATAAGAAAGTGCTTCCGACATGTACAGAAACAGGATTGACAGAAGGAAGATCCTGTCATGTATGCGGTGAAGTATTCGTAGCACAGGAAGAAATTCCGGCATTGGGTCACAAAGAAGTGATCGACGAAGCAGTACCTGCAACATGCACAGAAACAGGCCTGACAGAAGGTAAACACTGCTCTGTATGTAACGAAGTACTGGTAGCACAGGAAGAAATTCCTGTAATCGACCATGTTGTTGTAACTGAAAAAGGACAGGCGGCAACATGTACAGAATACGGCTGGACAGCCGGCGAATACTGCGACGTATGCGGCGAAGTATTCAGCGGATTCGAAGATATTGAACCACTGGGTCACAACGAAGTAATTGACGACGCAGTAGAAGCAACATGCACAACAAGCGGCCTGACAGAAGGAAGTCACTGTGACAGATGCGGTGAAATCTTCGTAGCACAGGAAGTAATCGATGCTCTCGGTCATGACGAAGTAATCGATGAAGCAGTAGCTGCAACATGCACAGAAACAGGCCTGACAACAGGCTCTCACTGCGGTAGATGCGGCGAAGTGCTGGTAGCACAGGAAGTTATTCCTGCACTGGGCCACAACGAAGTAATCGATGAAGCAGTAGCACCAACATGTACAGAGACAGGCCTGACAGAAGGTTCCCACTGCGGAGTATGCGGTGAAGAACTGGTAGCACAGGAAGTCGTTCCTGCACTGGGCCATACGGAAGTAGTGGATGAAGCAGTAGCTCCTACATGTACTGAAGTGGGCTGGACAGCAGGTTCTCACTGCGGAGTATGCGGTGAAGTGATCGTTCCGCAGCTTCCAATTCCAAACACTCATAACATCAGAGTTCTGGAAGGTAAAGCAGCAACATGTACAGAAACAGGCCTGACAGAAGGAGTTTACTGTGAAACTTGCGGTAAAGTTGCAGTAGAACAGGAAGTTATCCCAGCAACAGGTCACACAGAAGTGATCGATAAAGCAGTAGCAGCAACATGTACAGAAACAGGACTGACAGAAGGTAAACACTGTGCAGTATGTAAAGAAGAACTGGTAGAACAGGAAGAAATCCCTGCACTGGGCCACGATACAGTGATATCCCTCGGAAAGGCTCCGACATGTACAGAAGCGGGCTACACAGAAGAATCTCACTGTGAACGCTGCGGAGAAGTATTTATTGAAAGAACTGTCCTGGACCCACTGGGCCACGACAAGGTGATCGATAAAGCAGTAGAATCAACATGTACAGAAACAGGTCTGACAGAAGGTATGCACTGCGGAGTATGCGGAGAGATCCTCGTACCGCAGGTAGTGATGCCTGTACTGCCACATACAATGAAAAAAGTAGACGGCAAAGCAGCAACATGTACAGAGACAGGACTGACAGCCGGATACGTATGCGGAGTATGCGGAGAAGAACTGGTAAAACAGGAAGTCATCTCTGCAGCAGGTCACAGCATCGTTGAAGACAAAGCAGTAGAACCAACATGTACAGAAACAGGCCTGACAGCAGGTGAACACTGTGAAAACTGCGATTACGAAGTAGCACAGACAGTTATCCCTGCACTGGGCCACGATACGATCCTGGTATTCGATAAAGAAAACAAGAAACATTATGAAGACTGCGCAGACTGTGACTACACAGGCAAAGCAGAAGACTGCACATTCACAAGTGAAGTCATCACAAAACCTACAACAAAAGAAGAAGGACTGGAAAGATACACATGTGAAGTATGTCACGGAACATACGATGTGATCCTTGACAAGTTACCGGCAGAAGAAGTGATCAGACTGTTCGGAGATGACAGATTCGGAACAGCATTTCAGACAGCAGAAGAACTGAAGCTGAAACTGGGAGTAGACAAGTTCGATACAGTTATCATCGCAAACGGAATGAACTTCGCAGATGCACTGTCCGGAAGTTATCTGGCAGGAAAAGTCAATGCGCCGATCCTGTTATCCAACGGAACGACAGCAAATACAGCACAGCTGACAGAATACATCACAAAGAACCTGAAAGAAGGCGGAAAAGTGTATGTACTGGGCGGAGTAGTAGCAGTACCGAACAGCGTGATAGCAGGCCTTGGAGCGTATGATGTAGAAAGACTGGCAGGAACAGACAGATACGGAACGAACCTGGCAATCCTGAAAGAAGCAGGAGTAACAGAAGGAGATGACGTACTGGTATGTACAGGAACAGTATTCGCAGACAGCTTATCAGCATCATCCACAGGAAAAGCGATCCTGATGGTAGGAAACAGCCTGACAAAAGAACAGGATGAATACCTGAAGACGCTGAAAGTAGGCAAATACAACATTCTGGGCGGAACGGTAGCGATCAGTGAACAGATGATGAACACGATCGCACAGTTCGGAAAAACAGAAAGACTCGGAGGAGCGACAAGATTCGAGACATCTGTAATGGTAGCGAAAGCATTCTTCGAAAATGTAGAAATGACGATCACAGCATATGGACTGAACTTCCCTGACGGACTGGTAGGAGGCTCATTAGGAGCGACAGTGAGAGGACCTATCATCCTGGTAGCAGCGGGAGCAACAGATGCGGCGAAAGAGTACATGACAGAAAACGGAATCAAATCCGGCTACATCATGGGAGGCTACAAAGTAGTGACACCGGAAGTAGTAGAAGTACTGTACGGAGCAGCAGAAGTCGTAGAAAAGAAATGGAAATAGTCCAAAGGACATCCAATGATTGCTGAGACAGTCAGATAGAAAAAGAACCGGCATCCGGGCGGGGGATATCCCCGCTGCGGAATGCCGGTTTTTTATTGATAAAATGCCGGTATAAAAATATAATATAAGTAATAGGAGGTGCTGCTATGCTATATCACTACACATCCCCGAAAGTTATAATGAGCATAATCCGAGAGGAAGGCGTATGCCTCAGGTTCAGCCGCTACGACTGCCTGAACGATACCAGCGAGGGCAAGGAAGCTGTTGCTATCCAGCAGGAAGTCTGCGAAGCCCTCAAATCTGAATACGCAGGAAGCCCGGAAAAGCTGCAGCTGCTGGACCGTATCTGTGCGCTGCGTCCTGACTTCAAAAGTATACATGTCGGTGAAGTAAGTACTGTGTCCGCTGTCCCGTATATCTGCAGTTTTTCACGTGAAAGGGATGCCCTGACTATGTGGAACTACTACACGAAAGGAACTCATTACGAAGGGTATAATGTCGGAATTGAAGTAGAAGGTCTGTGCCTGGAGGTTTTCGATCCAGACCGTCAGGATCCGGCAGAGCACGGCTCCGGTCCTGCAGTCTGTCTGCCAGGCGGGACGGAATCTGAGGCATGTTTTTCAGACGGGAATGGCTGCGGTTGCTGCGATTCAGGCAAACCGGAACTCAAATGTGAATGGTGGAGCGTGGTATATGACAGACAGCAGCAGGCTGATACAATCCGCAATGAGATAGAAAGAATTTTTTCGTCCGGAAGCTTTTCAGAAAATGAATATGTTGCGCTGCTGAACAATTGGGCGATACGGTTCAAAAACGAAATTTTCCGGCATGAAAAGGAAGAACGCCTGGTTTGCTATGTGCCTGAAGATGAAGCGCATAATGAGGCGGATCTTGATGATTTTATACAGTTCAGAGTAGTCAATGGATGTCTCGTTCCTTACCTTGACGTACTTGTCTCGGATAAGAGCGCACTTAAAGAAATCACTATCGGCCCGCTGATCGAAGACAAACTGGCGGTAAATACGATGGAGCTTTTCCTCAGATTAAAAGGATACTCCGGTGTGAAGATCTATACATCGGAAGCCCCTATACGATACTGAACAAAAATGTGACTTCATTTTCAGAAGTCACATTTTGATTTTAGTCAGAATATATTATTTTGCTGCTCAGTATCGCCAGAAACTCGCCTGAAGTCGGCTTGTACTCTAGATCATGTCCGGCCAGCTCGCAGAGCAGTCCGCGGTTCGTGCGCCATGCTATTTCAACAGCATGACGGATATTTCTCTCGACATTTTTAGGCGAGGTATTGTAGATCTGAGCGATATGCGGATAAAGACGTTTGGTTACCAGCAGCAGGTTTTCCATCCCTGAAGCAGTAAGCTGGATGGCCTGGGAAATATAATAATATCCGTAGTAATTTGAAGTGATCCCCAGGCTGGTCAGTAGCGAACATATTTCTTTTTCCATGATAGACCTCCGGTTCTATGTACAAGTGTGTCGTCTTTTCACTATAAAAGATGAAAAATGTCACATGAAAACCGTACCGAAAGAGCGGCGCAGCGGTCCGATATAAAAGACACATAAAAAGCCCCGCATTACTGCGGGGCGGTAGATCGGTGAAATATCAGGCAGGTCAGCTGACTGCCTTTATATTTATTTTTCCAGTTCCATCAGTTTGTTTCTCTGGATCTTTCCGTTGAATGTTCTTGGAATAGCATCGATCAGCTCGATGAATTTAGGCTGTTTGTTTGCATCAAGAGCTTCCTGCAGGAAAGCTTTGAATTCTTTCTTATCATATTCCATTCCCGGCTTCATCTGCAGGAACAGTTTTGGTGCCTGTCCTGTCAGAGCGTCCTTGACAGGGATGCATGCACAGTCAGCGATCACAGGATGCTTTACAACAACGCTTTCGATTTCCTCAGGTGCGATCTTTACACCGCCGTAGTTGATAACGTCGTCCTTACGGCCAAGCATATAGATATAACCGTCTTCGTCGATGTAACCCAGGTCTTTAGTATAGATAAATCCGTCAGCCATTGCTTCTTCCGTCAGCTGAGGAGCTTTCCAGTATCCCTTCATGTTGATGGATCCGGAGCTTGCCAGGAATCCCGGTTCGTCAAATGTTGCAGTGGCAGTGATGTCGTTTCTGTTTTCGTCAACAACGATGAACTGAGCATTTACAGCAGGCTTGCCGATACATCCCGGTTTACCGGAAGTTTCATTGAAGTCCAGCAGGCAGGAGCAGCCGGCTTCAGTGCTTCCATAAAAGTTATAAAGACGTGTGTTCGGCAGGATGCGTGCCAGGTGTTCTTTGTCGTTTTCAGGCAGCGGAGCGGAGCCCAGCTGGATGTAGTCCATAACGTCAGCATAGTCGCCGAGACGGTCTTTGGACAGTTTGAAGATGATGGACAGGTTACTTGGAGACAGGTCCATGGAAGTAACACTGTACTTGTCCATAAGATCAAATACCTGCTTGAGCAGAGTGACGCCGTTGCTGAATACAGCGCTGGATCCGTTGAGCATATTGCCGTAAGTTCTTCTCAGGCCGTGGGAATGAGAGAGCGGCATAGGGATCAGCTCTACGTTGTTTTCCTTCATCTTAGTTCCGTATTTAACGTTTTCGGCCAGGGCTATGTCGTTTCCGTGGGAAAGTTCGATCCCCTTGGATTTACCTGTTGTACCTGTGGAGAAAAGAATCTCTGCAGTATCTTCTAAAACAGGGAAAACTACATCGTCTAAAACGATTTCGCCTTTATAGTCGAATTCTTCGACAGTTTCAATATCCATGAACTGTACAGTATCGATGATAGGCTTTTTAGCGATAAGCAGTTTTGCTTCCACATCGCCTGCGATTTCTTCGACTCTTGCTACAGCTGCGTTTCTTTCCAGCGGAACGAAGACACCGCCTGCCAGTTGGATCGCGAACTCACATACCATGTAATCCGCATTCTGTGTGCATTCGATAACGACACAATCGCCTTTGCCCACGCCCAGCTGCTTCAAGTGAAGAGCCAGTCCGTAAACATCGGACCATACTTCTTTGTAAGTCAAAGCTTTTTTGGAATCTGCAAGGCAGAGTTTATCCGGCTGAATATATGAATGAGATGCGATGCATTCCACGATAGACTGATATTTAGTCATTTTTATCCTCCTTAAAATATGTATCATATACATCTTTTCAATTATACATGATTCAGTAAAATTTTGTTTAAAATTTCCAAATTTTGTGCATGATTTCTTAACAAAAATGCGGATAAAAGGGTATAATATAAGCAATAGATTATAAAAACATAAGTTTACATTTGTGGAAGGGAATACAATGCAGAACTATATACTGACAGTTGTCCAGTGCGGCAACATTTCAAAGGCAGCACAGCAGCTGGGAATTTCACAGCCGGCGCTCAGTGCCCATATCAAAAAAATCGAAGAACAGATGGGGATCGTGATTTTCGACCGTACAGTGAAGCCTCTCGGACTCACGGATGCCGGCGAGCTGTACGTAGAGTATCTGAAAAAGAAAGTGGATCTCGAGAAGGAACTGGATGAAAGACTTTCGGATCTTGATGAACTCAAATGGGGATCGCTGGTCATCGGCGGAGCCAGCTTTTTCAATGTCAGCTATTTCCCGAAAGCGATCGCGGAATTTTCCCGCAGATATCCTAATGTAAATATAAAAGTTGTCGATGGAAGCATGCCTGAAATCACGCAGATGGCCGCAGCCCATGAGCTGGACCTTTTTATCGCGCCGCCATGGAACATGGATGACAGCTGTACGTATGAGAAGATATTCAATGAAAAGATCTTCCTGTGTGTACCGGAGCAGCTTCCGATAAACGATGCCCTGAAGGAATACCGCCTGCCGCATGAGGTCGTGATGGCAGGGGAAACAGACAGATGGGCTGCAGCAAGGAGAAACAAAGGCCGTGTGGATTTCAGCGTATTCAGGGACCAGCCGTTCATACGCCTCGGCGATAACCAGCATATCGGAAACATCATGGCGCAGCTGTTCGAACGTCATGGCTTCTCACCGGAAGGCTGTATCTCCGTGGAGCAGACGATGACCAGCTATGGTCTGACACTTGCGGGAGTAGGAATTTCGCTGATCACAGAGGCTTCTGTAAGAAACGGCCACATGAAAGGCAGTCCTGCGTTTTACCTGATCGATGAAGATCTGGGCAACCGCGACATGTTTATCGCTTATTCGAAGCACAAATATCTTTCCAATGCAGCGAAAGTTTTTATAGACATTTTAAAGAAATCTCTATAAATTAACATTTTCTTACTGAAGGAGTGTAAGCCTTGAAATATACACGTTTTACTGCTATAATAACCCTGCAGTAAAAGAGGAGAGCCAGAATTATGAGATCTGATAAATACAAAAACAGAGAAATCAGAACCAGCCTGTCAGATGACAGCTGGGAAGAGACTCAGTTATTGTTTCAGAATAGAGACAGAGAAAAAGACGCGTTAAGAAGACGCGAAGAATATGAGCAGCGAAGGCAGAGAGATGAGGTTTATCAGGAATATCTTGCAATGAGACAGAATCCTGATGCAAACCGCAGCCCTGAACATGATGTCCGCAGCCGTGCAGGACGCAGCGCAGCATATGACGCCCGCAGCCGCGAGGCGGATTTACGCGCGCAGGAAAACAGGCGCAAACGTGAAGCTGCACAGATGAACGATCCTAACAGGAACCGTCATGAAGCACGCCACAATTCTGACTTTGAGAGGGACAGACAGGCGGCACGTGCCCGTATGGAGCGTGAGGCATATGCAAATGATGAGTATGCAAAAGAGCGTATCAAGAAAAAAGAACCTATCCTAAACCAGCAGCCTGACAGATACGAAAAGAAAGAACAGCGTCAGAGCAAAGAAAAGAAAAGCCGTGAGTATGAAGAATACCAGCGTATCCGCCGGGAAGAGGCAAGAGCGCAGGGCAAACACAAGGCGAAAAAACTCAAAGGCAGAGACCGTGATGACGGCAGAAGCAGAAAAAAAGGCGGTTTTAAAAAAGTGATTGCGCTGATACTGCTGCTGATCGCAGTTATTGCAGTCGGGGGCTTTCTGCTCATGAATTCAATGATGACAAAAGTTGGTGATCTTGAACTGGACAAGTCCGATCTGGGGATCGATCCTGTAGTGGCAGAGCAGATGAGCGGGTACCGCAATATAGCACTGCTGGGCGTTGATGCGAGAGATATGAGCGATTATGATAACTGCCGTACAGACGCGATCATCATAATGAGCATCGATAATGAGAATAAGGAAATCCGCCAGCTTTCGGTATACCGTGATACATATCTGTATATCGACGAGCAGTACGGATATAACAAAATAACAAACGTTCATTCCAATGCGGGGACAGCGGCTACTATCAGGACGTTGAATAAGAACATGGATATGAACATTGAGGAAGTCGCACTGATCAACTGGAAAGTAGTAGCAGATACTGTTGACGGTCTCGGCGGGATCGAAGTCGACGTCCTGGAATCTGAAATAAGTGAAATGAACAAATACATTCCTGATACAGCGGCTAACATCGGCGGACCTGCTGATCTTATCACAGCACCGGGAGTGCAGACTCTGAACGGAAATCAGGCAGTTACTTATGCCAGAATCAGAAAAGACTCTGCGCAGGGCGACTACAGACGTAATGAGCGCATGAAGATCGTGCTCTCTGCGACTATCGACAAGGCAAAACATACGAACCCTATCAAGCTTAATAAGATAGCAAATACAGTGCTTCCGCAGATAAAGACGAACATGACGAATACAGATATGATGTCAGTCATGATGAGTCTTGTTACTAAAGACATGACGGGAAGCGCAGGATGGCCGTTCACTGTTACGGGATGGTCTTCAAATGCCTGGTACGGTGTACCTGACACACTCGAGACTAATGTCGTTCAGCTGCACGAGCAGTATTTCGGGCAGCCGGGCTATACGCCAACAGATACAGTTGACGAAATCAGCAGAAATATTTCATATAAAACAGGTATTTATTAGCAGTAAGAGCCTGCCCTTCTGGGCGGGCTTTTTGTATGCAGGTAAATATATGAAGAATGGTCTAAAACGGTCCTCAAGGTTGATTTTTTCACTGATTACTGGTATAATAAGATGCTATTTATGAGATTTTTTAGAAACAGTCAACAAGGGAAGGAGTAATTGCCGTGACCTTAGATAAAAATGATAAACGAATGAAAGAAATCAGCGATATTTTGGATCAGCTGACGGCGGATCTGGATGATCTGAAAAAGCCGATCGATTTCCATAATGTTATGGAAGAAGAACCGGCAATCGATGTGACAGAAGCCCTCGGGGACAAAGCTGAAACGGAAAAGTCTGCAGATACTGTAGATCAGCTTCTCGATCAGCTGCCTGAAGCAGAAGAGACGGAAGAGCTTCCTGCAGAAGAAACTGCACTGTCTGCTGATGAAACATATGAAGAAAATGCTGAAGAGCTTCCATATGAAAAAACCAAATGGGATGCGAAGAGAGAAAAGCGTGAAGCAAAGCACAATGCCAAGCTGGAGCGCAAGGCAAAAATAAAGTCCGGTGAAATTAAGAGCACCAAAGGGCTGAAGATCGCTGTCGCGGTCGTGCTGGTACTGGTGCTGGCACTGGGCGGAGTGATCGTTGCCGGTATGTCTATTGTAAATACTCAGGTCGATAAAGTGACGAAAGTACAGGTAAACCGTGAGGCGCTGGAAATCGATCCGAGAGTTGCAGAGGAACTGAAAGGATACCGTAACATTGTACTTTTAGGTATCGATGCCCGTGATATGTCCAGTGACGAAAACACACGAAGCGATGCTATGATCGTTGTGAGTATTGAAAAAGCTACAGGAAACATCAGACTGATATCTCTTTACAGAGATACGTATCTGAGCCTTGGCGCTGACTACGGGCTGGACAAGCTGACCCATGCGTATTTCTACGGAGGGGCGACTCAGACCATGAGGGCGATCAACAGAAACCTCGACCTGAACTGTGAAGAGGTAGTTGTAGTGAACTGGAAAGCCGTTGCAGATGCGGTAGATGCAATGGGCGGTGTTGAGATCGATGTTCAGGAATCTGAAATCAGCGAACTGAACAAATATATCATTGATACATACAATACAATTGGCGGATCAGATGAACTGATAACGCAGCCGGGCCTGCAGACGCTGAACGGGAACCAGGCGGTAACGTACGGACGTATCAGAAAAGACCATGCGCAGGGAGACCACAGACGTAATGAGCGTATGAAGATCCTGCTGGCAGCTGTGTTTGACAAGGCGAAGACAATGAGCTTTTCTGAACTGAACGCGCTGACAAGTGAGATCCTGCCGCAGGTAAAAACTAATATGACAAACAGTCAGATGATGGAACTGCTGCTGGATATAAATGCATATAACATTACAGACAGTGTCGGCTGGCCGTATAATTCTACGAGCTGGACGCACAACGGAATCTGGTACGGACCTCCGGTAACTCTGAAGAGCAATGTTGTCCAGCTGCATGAAGATCTGTTTGCTCAGCCGGATTATGTTCCGACAGACACGGTACTTAAGCTCAGTGATCAGATTTCAAGACTGACCGGAAGATGGTAAAGTAAATAATCTGCCGCAAGGCGGTAAATATAGAAAGGGATAATATGAAAAAAACATTACTTGTTATTTTCGGCGGGGCTTCATCCGAGCATGAAGTATCCTGCAAATCTGCAGCTTCAGTACTGAGAAATCTGAATGCTGACAAATACGAGATATATAAAGTGGGTATCACGAAGGGCGGCAACTGGTTCCTGACGGAAGCAGGTCCTGATACGATCGAGACGGGAGAATGGGAACAGGATAAGAGCAACTGCAGAGCGGCGCTGTCACCTGATCCTTCCGTAGGCGGTCTGACGATCCTGCACTATGATGGTACATATGAAACTATCAAAATCGATGTGGCGCATCCTGTGCTCCACGGAAAGCACGGCGAAGACGGAACTATGCAGGGACTGCTGGAACTGGCGCAGATCCCGTTCGTAGGTCCCGGATGTACGGCTTCCGCAGCTTCCATGGATAAAGGCATCACAAAGCTGATGATCCTGAATACGGATGTTGAGCAGGCAGATTTTTATCTGACTGACAGACACACATTTGCTTCCAATCCTGAAGATATCATCAAAGAAATCGAGGAACATTTCGGCGGCAGATATCCGCTGTTCGTAAAACCTGCGAATGCGGGCTCATCTGTGGGCATCTCCAAGGCGCACGATGTGAAGGAACTGTTTGACGGTATCAGGCTGGCGGCAGTAGAAGATGCTAAGATCCTGATCGAAGAAACGATCGTGGGACGTGAGATCGAAGTTGCTGTTCTGGGCAACCTGCATCCGAAAGCTTCCGTAGTCGGCGAGATCCTTGCTGCGAACGAGTTCTACGATTACGAAGCAAAATATATCAATGCGGCTTCCAAGACGAGAATCATCGACGATCTGCCGCAGGAAAAACTGGATGAGATCAGAGAAGATGCTCTGACTGTATATAAGGCGATGGGCTGCAAGGGCCTGTCCAGAGTCGATTTCTTCCTGACTGAAGACGGAAGAGTCGTATTCAACGAACTGAACACACTGCCGGGCTTTACGAATATCAGCATGTATCCTAAGCTGTGGGAAGCAACTGACCTGCCTTACAGCGAATTACTGGATACACTGATTCAGCTGGCTTTAGATGAAATCGAATAAATTACGGAGGATAACTAAAATGGCTAAACCAAAAATTGACTTTACAGACGAACAGGTAAGAAATAATTACAGACATACAACATCCCATATCTTAGCGCAGGCTGTTAAGAACCTGTGGCCGGAAGCAAAACTGGCTATCGGTCCTGCGATCGAAAACGGATTCTACTATGACTTTGACCTGGATTACAAATTCACTGATCAGGACCTGCTGAAGATCCAGAAAGAAATGAAGAAGATCATCCAGGCAAACCACAAACTGGAAAGATTTGAACTGCCTAGAGAAGAAGCTATCGCTAAGATGCAGGCTCTGGGTGAAGACTATAAAGTTGAGCTGATCGAAGATCTGCCTGAAGATGCGGTTATTTCCTTCTATCAGCAGGGCGATTTCGTAGACCTGTGTGCAGGTCCTCACATGGAAAGCACTGGCCAGATCAAGGCAGTTAAACTGCAGTCTGTTGCAGGTGCTTACTGGAGAGGCGATTCCGACAGAAAGATGCTGCAGAGAATCTACGGTACTTGCTTCCCATCCCAGCAGGAACTGGATGAATACCTGAAAAAGCTGGAAGAAGCTAAACTGAGAGACCACAGAAAGATCGGTAAGGAAATGGATCTGTTCGACATCTTCGAAGAAGGTCCGGGATTCCCATTCTTCATGCCTAATGGTATGATCCTGAGAAACGAACTGGAAAACTTCTGGAAGACTGAACACAGAAAGAGAGGATATGAAGAAATCAAGACTCCTCTGATCATGAACGAACAGCTGTGGAGAACTTCCGGTCACTGGGATCACTACAAAGACAACATGTACTTCACAAAGATAGATGACGGCGATTTTGCTATCAAACCTATGAACTGCCCTGGTTCTCTGCTGGCTTACAAGAGAAAGATGTGGTCCTACAGAGACTTCCCTATCAGAATGGGCGAGCTGGGTCAGGTTCACAGACACGAGCTGTCCGGCGCACTGCACGGTCTGATGAGAGTAAGAACTTTTACTCAGGACGATGCTCACATCTTCATGCTGCCGGAACAGATTAAAGACGAAGTTATCGGCGTAGTAAAGTTCATCGACGACGTATATAACATGTTCGGATTCAAGTATCACATCGAACTGTCCACAAGACCTGAAGATTCCATGGGATCTGATGAAGAGTGGGAAGCAGCAGAAACAGCTCTGAGAGAAGCTATGGAAACTGTAGGCAAACCATTCGTTATCAACGAAGGCGATGGTGCGTTCTACGGTCCTAAACTGGACTTCCACCTGGAAGACTGTCTGGGAAGAACATGGCAGTGCGGTACTATCCAGCTGGATATGCAGATGCCTCAGAGATTCGACATCTCCTATGTAGGAGCTGACGGAGAAAAACACAGACCTGTTATGATCCACCGTGTAATCTTCGGTTCCATCGAAAGATTCATCGGTATCCTGACTGAACACTTTGCAGGCAAATTCCCTCTGTGGCTGGCACCTGTACAGGTGAAACTGCTGACAGTTACAGAAAAATTCGCTGACTATGCACTGGACGTTGCAGCTAAACTGGAAGCAGCAGGTCTCCGTGTTGAAGCTGACATCCGTAACGAAAAAATTGGTAAGAAGATCAGAGAAGCACGTAACCAGAGAACTCCTTATATCTGTGTTATCGGCGAAAAAGAAGCTGAAGCAGGCACTCTGACAGTACGTTCCTCCAAAGCAGGCGAACTGGGCGAAATGCAGGCTGAAGAACTGATCGCAAAACTGGTTGAAGAAGTAGCTACAAAAGCAGTATAGCATGACCTGCGCCGGGCTTTGTGCCCGGCGTTTTCTATAGGAGGTAACTATGTTTGATGATTACAGAACAGATAAGGAATGGCGCGACGGCGTATTCCTCTGCCGCACAGAAAACAGCCTTCAGGCCGACATTCTGGAATCCAAGCTCCGCAGTGAAGGGATCCCGTGCGTGAAAAAATATTTGGGCGGCAGCAACATGATAGAGGTTCTGATGGGACGCAATGATGCCTTCCCGATCGATCTTTATGTGCCAAAGCAGCTGCTGGAAGATGCACAGAACGTTATTGTTCCTGTTGAGCTGGATGATGATTTTGACCCGGAAGCAGAAGAATAGTTTTTGTTAATAAAGGCAGGTCCCGAGGGCCTGCCTTTGTGATTTGTAATTTTAAGATGCACAGATTTTATGTGCATTTTTTTGTTGAAATATGCTGTAAAAAAATGGCAAAATTAAACTGCAAAAGAGGTTGACGTTATGTAAAATACGTAATATATTATAGGGAGAGGAGCAATGAAGGGGAAAGAATTAGTTAAAGATTTGCAGAAAGGAGACTGTTATGTTAAAAGTATATCCTGCGATATTTCATGAGGAAGACGGCTTTTGGGTAGAGTTTCCGGATCTCGAAGGCTGTAATACATGTGGTACAACTTTAGAGGAAACGATGGAGTTGGCACAGGAAGCACTCGGCTTATATTTAATAAGCTTGATTGAGGATAGAAAAGAGTTGCCCGCAGCATCATCGATCAGAGATGTAGAAACAGATGAGATAGTTTCATATATTTCTGTAGATGTGGATAAATACCGCAGAAACAATAAAGCAGTAAAAAAGACGCTGTCTCTTCCTGCCTGGCTGGCAGAAGAAGCTGAAAGGAACAACTTAAGTCTGTCCAAGGTGCTGCAGGAAGGTCTGAAAGCACAGTTAGGACTGTAGTTTTTATGAACATGAATTGTTTGTAATCCGTCCTGCGGATGTCGAAAAGTTATAGTGTACTTCAGGATCTGTTTTGTGTATAATAAAATGGATCCTGAAAAATATGCCCCCTTAGCTCAGGGGATAGAGCAGCGGTTTCCGGAGCCGCGTTAGCGGAGGTTCGAATCCTCTAGGGGGTGCCATGAAAAACGGCTAAATTCCAACGTTTGTTAGGAGTTTAGCTGTTTTTTATTTTGTAAAATTTTAGGTAAAAAATACAGAAAAAAGAGGATATTTAGGCTCAAAAGTGTGCCATTAGCGTGCCACCTTGTGAAATTCATTGATTAAAGTGGCTGCATTTTCAATGGCCCGATCTGTAGTATGAGTATATATTTTAGAGGTTAAGGCAATATCAGAATGCCCCATCAGATCACGTGCAACATTTATTGGAACTCCTGCATCCTGCAGATCAGTACAGAAAGTATGACGTAAACAATATGGCACGAGGTCAGGAGCTACCCTGCAAGGTTCAACTATTCCGTTATAGTACAATTTACCCCCCATTTCCACATGAAGTGCTTTCTTGAACGATTTCCACATATATTTTCTGTTATTCTCGTTAATAGGCATCCCGTACTTATTTGTGAAGAGGTATTCAAATGGATCTTTATTAAGTAAACTGACTTCCTGCAGCAGTTCCGGAGATATTGGAACATATCTTTTTGCGTTGTATGTTTTAGTGCCATCGATGAAAAGAAGTTCTTTATCATAATCAAAGTGCATGATTTTTATCCTGGAAGTTTCCCCAGGGCGTAAGCCACAGTATAACATGATTTTTATCCACAAACCATGAGGATGATCTTCAGCAACTTTTAAAATCATAGCTCTTTCATAATCAGTAATAGCTCTGTGACTTCCCGATACTCCTTTTGGTTTTACTAATCCTCTTGCCGGAGATTTTATAACAAGGTCGTTATTCTCGGCAGCAGTGAAGATCTGACAAATACATTGATACATTTTATCAATTCTACTTTGACTCATATTTCTGACATTATGAAGAATTTTCTGCAGATGAACAGGTTTGACATCTTTAAGGCGTATATGTCCGATTTCAGGCAAAATGTAATTATTTAGTCTGTTGGTATAGTCTTTATATGTTTTCTCGTTACATTGGGCGCTTTTGTAGGTTTCTAACCATTCTGCTGCCCAGTCACGAACTAACATAGTTGATTCTATAACTTTCTCCTCTTCAATATCTTTAAGCAAAAGAGCTTTTTTCACTTCGAATTCTGTCTCATCCTTACAACGGATATAATACCGTTTTCCCTGGTAAGTAAATGATTTTCTCATGGTTGTACCATCCTTTCTAAAAATAGGCATAAAAATGCCCGGGAACATTGAAATTTCTCGGGTTACATGGTACAATTTGAGTGTCTAATTCGGGTTGTACCATATAACCCAAGCCCTCGCAGAAGTTTATCTTTTGCGGGGGATTTTTTTTATTTTCAAATTCGTCAATATTGTCGGATTTGAGTTACTTTTGGTATTTTTCAATTTCTGCTAATTCAGAAACACGTTTTAATGCTTCATTTTGTCCAGTCTCATTAAGCGCATTAAAACAACGCATCAATTCTTTTTCCTTTTCGTTATCTTCAAAAATAAAATAAAAACCACCAGTAGTTTCATCATAGTAACTATTGCCGATAATTTCTATTAAAGGAATATCTAATGCCAATGCAATTTGTTCTAATGATGGCATTGGAATGTTTATAGTGCCATTCTCATAGCCCTGCACGGTACGCAAAGATTTATTGATGCTATCTGCTAAATCTTGTTGTGTCATATTTTGTTTTTTTCGATGGATCTTTATGGTAGATCCTATTTTTTTTCTATAGTCTGTTTCCATTTTCCACTCCTTGCGTATAGCATAATGCAAAAATCATAAAAAATCAATTAAATTTCATAAAAAATATTGACATGCGCAATTTAGTTGCGTATTATATAGAAAACGCAATTTAATTTCGTGTTTTGAAAGGAGATATGCAATGAAATTAGATATTTATAAAATTAAATGCTTTATGGCAAGTCAGCAAATCTCACAAAAGGACCTTGCTGACAGAATGGGAATAATGGCGAACACTATATCAGCCACATTCAAAAGAGAAAGTGCAACAACTACATTCGTAGGTAAATTAGCTCATGCATTAGGAACTACTGCAGAAGAGATTACAGTAAAGGAGTGAAGAACATGGAAAGAAGAGATTTGATTTATGAAATGAAAAAAGCTGTAAACGGAGCTGCATTTATTTCTATGACAACCCTGTCGAAATACCTTGGAAGAGGAAAAGCATACACAAAAGAAGTTGTTGCTGATCTTGATAAGATTGATAATAAATACTTCATTCCAGATGTTGTCGGTCAGTTAATGGACATGAAAAGTAGAGGACATTAAGGAGAATGCTGCATGA
>JAGBGL010000046.1 GCA_017936025.1 Bacillota bacterium
GCCAGATCCACCATGTCCTCAGGAATCTCTTCATACGTAACGTTGGCTCGGTTACCTTCTTCAGAGAATACACTTTCGATTTCGTTACCGCTGTCATCATATAATGTTGAACGCTGGGAAAGTCTGCTGTAGATATTGTCTGCATCGATGTTATGTGTATCTGCAGTCAGAATCAGAGCTCCAACATAAACAAATAAGATGATGGCAACTGCGATAATTGCAAGAAGTGCATATCTGAGTATTTTCTGTTTAGTGGAAAGCGGTTCACCTTTACTGTTCACAGTCAGGAATTTTAAATTCTTGAACTTTGAAGAAGATGAACGGGTCTTTCTTGTTTTTGATGATTTAGCCTTAGATGTCTTTTTGGACTCTGAGGATCTTGTTTTTTTGGATTTCTGTGAGCGGGAAGCACGTGTAGCAGCAGTGCCGGTGCTTCTTGGCGCCTCAGCAGACGGTTTCGGATCGTGTTTGATTTCATTATCGATTTCATCGAATTTTGAGAAGAAATCTGTGATGTCGTCCGGACCGTTGTTCTTGTTGAATTTATCAGTCAAAACATGTCCCTCCTGTTTATGATATTGCGGATTTTCCGCTTATTAACATACCTGCATTATATCATAGCTTTGAAGGCAATTTAAAGATTTTTCTGTGAGTTTAATAAAACTGAAAGATTTACCAGTCCGACTTGCAATAAATGGAAAAATAAGGTAAGATTACAGATGTTATAAGCAATGCAAAAATGAAGAAGTCGGATCGAAGGAGGGTGTTTTGAGAAGACCTGCAGTTGTATTTCCGGCTGTTTTCGGAGCAGGGATATTCGCTGCTTACCGCTTCTGTCAGGAAGCGCTTATGTGGCTGATCCTGTTTACCTTTGCAGTTGCTTTTTTTATTTATATGATCCTGAAAGAATATGACCGGAAGATTCTTTCAATATGCCTCGCAGTGTGTTTTTTTGCTACCGGCGGAATCAGGCTGATGGCTATGGATGCAGCATTTCTGCAGGTTCAGGACATCAGCGGGACAACCTGTATTTCAGGTACTGTTATCAGCGCTGAAAGTGAAAGCGGCCGGAACTCTTTTATTATAAGAAATGATGAGACAGGTGTTCTTGTTAATTATTATGGGAGCATAGATGATATCAGAAAGTTTCCGGGAAGCTGCGTAAAAGTTTCAGGAAGACTTTCTCTCCCGCAGCAGCAGAGGAACCCGGGCTGCTTTGATTACAGACTTTATCTCAAATCATGCGGTATTGGCGCTGTTATGACGGCAGATCACATTGAACTGCTGAATGAAAACGATATGCCTGTAATAAAAATGTCGGCTCTGTTTAAGAGTTACTTTGAGCGTATTCTTGAAGATCATGTTGCACCGGACGCCCATGGTCTTCTGATGGCTATGACATTCGGCGAAAAAAACGGTCTGGATGAAGAATTGTATGAGGAATTCAGGGGCACAGGGACAGCACATATTCTTGCGGTAAGCGGACTCCATGTGGGTATAGTGTACGGACTTATTTCTCTGACGATGAGGAAGAAAAAGGGACCGCTTTTTTATTCAGGAACGATACTTTTTCTGATACTGTATGTGACAGCTGCCGGATTTTCGCCATCTGTTGTAAGGGCTGCAGTTATGATCGGGATCCATTCATTTGCAGGGCTCCTGCACAGGAAATATGACCTGCTGTCAGCGGCGGGAACTGCTTTTATTATTATGCTTGCGGGAAATCCGTTCAGGCTGTTCAGCACAGGATTCCAGCTGTCATTTCTTGCGGTTGCCTGTATGGGTGTGATGTTACCTTATATGAGCAGTTTTTATAAAGGGATTTTTCTTGTCCCTGTGTCTGTGCAGCTTGGAACAGTACCTTATACTGCATATGTATTTAACAGTCTAGCTGTCATGTCACTGGCGGCAAACGTTCCGGTGGTTATTCTTGCGGGGATACTGCTTCCTGCCGTATTTATTCTGGCAGTGGCGGCTGCTGTTTCGGATGCCGCAGCTGACCTGGCTGGGCTGTTCCTGGAAGCCGGATGTGATCTGATGATCTGTATAAACAGGCAGCTTTACGCAGATGGAAAATCTTTGTTTGATGTGGCAGGTCCTCCGCTATGGCTGATGCTGATTTATTATGGAGTGATATTTCTGATGATGTCCGAAAAAGGACAGCTGATGCGTCTCAGAAAGCTTTATAAAGAAATGATTATTGTGATTGCGGCTGTGGTTGCGGTTTCTGTTCTCCTGGGATGGATGTGTGCAGGTGAATTCAGAAAAGCAGATGTTATATTTGTTGATGTGGGTCAGGGCGACTGCATACATGTGAGAACGGATGATGGAAAAAATTATCTGATAGATGGTGGCGGAAGCAGCGGGTTTGACACCGGAAAGAAAGTTCTGAAGCCGTACCTGCTGAAAAACGGTGTGAAGCATATAGATGCTGCATTTGTAACGCATCTTCATGAAGACCATTACGGGGGAATAAAATCCCTGGCAAAAGACGGCATGATCAGAAGTGTGGGTGTATATGAGGCAAACTGCCTGAATGAGCGCCGGATAATTGAAGAGACAGGTGCGGATATTTTTTATCTGTATGCAGGACAGCGGGTAAAACTGGCTGAAGATGTTTTCCTTGATGTTATTGCTCCTGTAAAACTACCGGTGCATGAATATGAAAAGATTATTCATAACGAAGAAGATGAAAATAAAGCCAGTCTAATATTCAGACTGGATTATCATGGATGCAGCATACTGATAACAGGAGATATAGATTCATCAGGTGAAAAACTGCTTATCGATATGTATGGCAAAGATCTGAAATGTGATGTTTTGAAGGTGCCTCATCATGGAAGCCGGTACAGTTCATCAGAAGTTTTTGTTGATGCATCAGATCCTGAAATTGCAGTGTTTCAGGTGGGGAAAAACAACTATGGGCATCCTGACAGGGATATCATAAAAAGATATGAAAATGCAGGTGCTGAAATATACAGGAATGATATAAGCGGTGCAGTAGGGATAGATATAAAACCGGCCGGAAAAAATGAAGTTATAACGATGCTTGATTGAAAAAACATCATCCAGCAGTTATAATAAAATATAATTTATTTAAGGAGATACAAATGGCAGCATATCAGAATGCGAAAAAGAAAGAACATGCTTTTCAGGCTATAGGAAAAGATATAAAGGCAGGAAATATTCCGGGCCTTGTTTTCCTGTGCGGGGAAGAACAGTATCTTGTTCACTGGGCGGCTGATCTGCTGGCAAAAACTTATATAAATAAAGCATGTGAAAGCCTTGATTACATCAAACTGGATCCTGAAAATATGACAATGGACCAGATAAAGGAAAGCTGTGAGACACTGAGCATGCTTTCGCCGAAAAGAGTTGTCGTTATTCCTGAAATGCCGGCTGCTTCCGGGAAAAAATCAAGGAATTTTTCGGAGAGCGATGAGAAGGACCTGATCGAGTACATGTCAATGATCCCGGACTCATGCCTGCTCATAATAACCGCAGGGAAACCTGATCCGAAATCGAAAAAGAAAATAAAACTTCAGGAAGCCGCTGAAAAATACGGTGCTGTTTATGAATTCACACCCCTCAGCGGGCAGCTGCTTAGATCTTTTATAATAAAAAGATTCAAGAATGCAGGAAAAGTATGCAGGAATTCTGTAATAGATATGCTTATTGCAGACAGCGGATACGGAAACAGAGAAATCGAATATGATCTGTATAATCTGGAAAACGATATACGCAAGATAGTGGCTCACTGTGAGGGTGAAGAGGTTCTGGAAGCGGATGTCTCCATGACCATTTCAACAAACCTTGAAACCAATGTGTTTGCAATGCTGGATGCCATCAGCAGGAACCGTAAGGACGAGGCATACAGACTGCTTCATAACCTGCTTGTAGGCGGCGAGAGTGTCTTTGGGCTCCTGTCACTGATTTCATCACAGCTGGAACTGATACTGGAAGTAAAGGAAATGCGTGAAGAGGGGCTTGTTCCGGCGCAGATCCAGAAGGTACTGGGGATACATGAATTCAGGGTGAAAAAAGCATGGTCGGTCACAGAAAAATATTCGGTTTCACAATTGAAAAAAATTCTTTCAAAAGCGTATGAAATAGATGGGAATATAAAGAGCGGACTGCTGGAACAGACACTGGCTCTGGAGCTTTTCATCGCGCAGATATAACTGCTAATTGTTAAACAATTTGCAATCTTTTGAAATTGCTTTTATAAGGTGTATTTGGTATAATAAATCAAATACACTTTATTTTGTTTTTGATACAAAAAATATATATGCAGGAGGGTTATATCATGAGTGAAAAAGTATGTTGCTGTGGATGTAATAAAGATCAGCAGTTTACAGAACTGGCACCGGTACTGGATAAATATGCGGCAGTGCCCGGAAGCCTTATCACGATTCTTCAGAAAGCTCAGGATATTTATGGATATCTGTCCATCGATGCCATAAATTACATATCTGAAGCTACGGGAATCAAACCGGCTAAAATTTACGGAGTTGCAACATTCTATTCGCAGTTCAGACTTAAACCGGTCGGCAAATACCTCATTATGCTTTGCAAGGGTACAGCCTGCCATGTAAACGGTGCGGATATAATCGAAGAAGCTATTTCAGAACATCTGGGAATCAAAGACGGCGAGACAACAAAAGACGGTCTGTTCACACTGAACAACGTTGCATGCCTGGGATGCTGTTCTCTGGCTCCTGTAATGATGGTAAAGAGTGCTGATGACGATGAGACTTACGGAAATCTGACAAAGGACTCCGTAGTACAGGTACTCGATGAAATCAGAGCAAGAGGCTAGGAGGTGACAGCAGATGAAAGTAATTATCGGACAGGGCAGCTGCGGTGTTGCTACCGGAGCTAAGAAAACTGCGGCAGAATTCGAAAAACAGATCGCTGAAAAGAATCTGGATGCAGTTGTAGATATCACAGGATGTGTCGGCACATGCTATCTTGAACCTATCGTCGATGTGTATGATGATAACGGTGAAATGACAAGATACGTAAAAGTTCAGCCTGATAAAGTTGCTGAAATCGTTGACAATCATCTGGCTAACGGAAAAGCTGTTACAGATATGGCGATTTCTGAAGAGGACCAGCAGTTCATTGAAAAGCAGGAACGTGTAGTTCTGCGTAACTGCGGTATCATAAATCCTGAAAACATCGAAGAATACATTGCTGTAGACGGATATAAAGCAATTGAAAAAGTAGTTACTTCTATGACACCTGAAGAAGTAATCGAAGAGATCAAAATTTCCGGACTGCGCGGAAGAGGCGGAGCAGGCTTCCCTACATGGTTCAAGTGGAATGCATGCAGACAGAGTCCGGGAACTGAAAAATACATGGTATGTAATGCCGATGAAGGTGACCCGGGTGCATTCATGGACCGTTCCGTTCTGGAAGGTGACCCTCACTCCCTGCTGGAAGGTATGGCTATTGCGGGCTATGCGATGGGAGCAAGTGAAGGCGTTATCTACTGCCGTGCTGAATACCCACTGGCTATCCACAGACTGGAAATAGCAATGGCACAGGCAAGAGAAAAGGGCTTCCTCGGCAAAAACCTGTTTGGAAGCGGATTCGATTTCGATATCAGAATCAAGGCGGGTGCAGGTGCGTTCGTATGCGGTGAAGAAACTGCACTGATCGCTTCCCTGGAAGGAGAAAGAGGTATGCCAAGACTGAAGCCTCCGTTCCCTGCTGCAAAAGGTTACTGGCAGAAGCCAACTGATATCAACAACGTAGAAACTCTGGCTAATGTTCCTTGGATCCTGTATAACGGCGGTGCGGCATTCGGCGCTATGGGTACAGAAAAATCCAAAGGTACTAAAGTATTCGCTCTGGCAGGTAAGATCAAAAAAGGCGGCCTGGTAGAAGTTCCTATGGGACTGCCTCTGAAAGATGTTATCTACGGAATCGGCGGCGGCATCAAAGATGATAAAGAATTCAAGGCTGTACAGATGGGCGGACCATCCGGCGGATGTATCCCTGCACATCTGATCGATACGCCTGTAGATTATGAAAATATAACTAAGACAGGAGCTATCGTAGGTTCCGGCGGTATGATCGTAATGGATGAAACTACATGTATGGTAGACATGGCGAGATACTTCCTGGACTTCACAAGAAAAGAGTCCTGCGGTAAATGTAACTACTGCCGTATCGGTACAAAAAGAATGCTGGAGATCCTGGAAAGGATCACTAATGGTGAAGGTAAGGACGGCGATATTGAACTGCTGGAAGAACTGGCACTGAAGATAAAGGACGGTTCTCTGTGCGGTCTCGGACAGACAGCTCCTAACCCTGTACTGACTACAATCAAGTATTTCAGAAACGAATACGAAGATCATATTTATAAAAAGAAATGTACTGCTAAATCCTGCAAAGCACTGATCAGATTTGATATTACAGATGCATGCAAGGGCTGTACTCTCTGCTCCAAGAAGTGTCCTGTGGGCGCTATCAGCGGCGAAGTTAAAGGAATGCACGTTATCGATCAGGATAAGTGTGTGAAATGCGGCAGATGTCTTGAAAGCTGCAAATTCAATGCTATCACAGTAGAGTAGGAGAGGAGGAAGACAGAACATGAATAAGTACAGATTAAATATTAACGGCAAAGAAGTTCTGGGGATCCCTGGTCAGACTATTTTAGAAGTTGCCAGAGAAAATGATATCTTCATCCCGACTCTCTGCTATGATGAAAGAACTAAAATTTACGGATCATGCGGTCTGTGCATGTGCGAAGTTGAAGGCAATCCTAAACTGGTAAAGGCATGCGCTACAGAAATCGCACCGAACATGATTATCCGTACAAATACAGAAAGAGTTATAGAATCCAGAAAAACAAATCTGGAACTGCTGCTGTCCAATCACGTAGGTGACTGCAGACCTCCATGTGTTCTGGCTTGTCCTGCACAGACAGACTGCCAGGGTTATGTAGGTCTGATTGCGAACGGCGAATACGGTGCTGCGCTGGAACTGGTAAAAGATAAGATCGCGCTGCCTGCTTCCCTGGGAAGAGTATGTCCTCATCCATGTGAAACAGAATGCCGCAGAGGCCTCATAGATGAACCGATTTCTATTCAGATGCTGAAGAGATTCGTGGCAGATAATGACCTGATGGATGATGAAATCTTCATTCCTGAATGCGAACCTGATACAGGAAAGAGTGTCGCTGTTATCGGCGGCGGTCCTATGGGTCTGTCTGCAGCTTATTTCCTGAGACAGATGGGCCATGCAGTGACTATTTTTGAATCAATGCCTAAGGCAGGCGGAATGCTGCGTTACGGTATTCCTGAATACAGACTGCCAAAAGAAGTTCTTGATATGGAAATTTCCATCATCGAACAGACCGGTGTTGAAATACTGACTAATACAAAAGTCGGTGTAGATATCCCGTTTGAAACTATCCGTGCTGATTATGATGCAGTTCTGCTGGGTATCGGTGCATGGGTATCTACAGGTGTTGGCTGCAAAGGAGAAGATGCTGACGGTGTTATCGGCGGTATAGACTTCCTGAGAAAAGTTGTCCGCAATGAAGAAATCAAGCTGGGCGATAAAGTTGCTATCGTAGGCGGCGGTAATACAGCTATGGATGCATGCAGAACAGCGGTAAGACTCGGTGCAAAGGAAGTATATAATATTTACAGACGTACTAAGGCTGAAATGCCTGCAGATCTGCTGGAAATCGAAGAAGCTGAAGAAGAAGGCGTAATCTTCAAGAACCTGACAAACCCTATCGAAGTTGTTTCTGATGAAAACGGTCACGTTAAGGAAGTTATCCTGCAGGTTATGGAACTGGGTGAACCTGATGAATCAGGCAGAAGAAAACCTGTTCCTGTTGAAGGCAAGACAGAAACTATCGCTATCGATAATATGATCCTGGCTATCGGTCAGGCAGTAGATGCCAAGCTGTTCAATGTTGATAAGACAAGAAAAGGCGGCATCGCATACGATCCGGATACATTCATGACAAGCATTCCTGGTGTGTTTGCCGGCGGGGACTGCGGTAATGACAAGATCTCCATCGCAGTGGAAGCTATCGCAGACGCAAGAAAAGCTTCTGAAGTGATCGATGCTTATCTGTTCGGCGAAGCCATCAAATATGAAAAACCTTTCGTAGTTGAAAGAAATGATATTACTGAAAAGACTTTCGAAGACAGAGAACGTGAATGCAGACCTCAGTATGACATACTGTCTCCGGAAGAAAGAAAAGATAACTTTACAGAAGTAGTTCCTTGCGGATTTACAGCTGAGCAGGCTGAGCAGGAAGCAAACAGATGTCTGGAATGCGGATGTCACGACTACTTTGAATGCAAACTGATCGATCTGGCTAACCAGTATGATGTCAAACCTGACAGACTGGCAGGCGAAAAGAATGCAATCGAGTTTGAAGATGATCATCCATTCATCGTAAGAGATCCTAACAAGTGTATCCTGTGCGGTCTGTGTGTAAGAATGTGCGACGAAGTTATCGGTGCCGGAGCATTAGGTCTTGTAAACAGAGGGTTTGACACTGTAGTTAAGCCAACTCTTGAAAAACCTCTTATTGAATCCGGATGTATTTCCTGCGGACAGTGTGTAAGCGTATGTCCTACAGGTGCACTGCAGGAAAAAACAACAATGGTAAAAGAAGTACCTCTGCAGACTGATGTTACTGAAACAACATGTCCTTACTGTTCTGTTGGCTGCAGTATTCTGGTTGAAAGCTACGGAGATATCCTGATCAAGGCTAATGCAGATAAAGACGGTGTTGTAACAGAAGGTGTTATCTGCGGTAAAGGTAAGTGGGGATTTGACTGTGCTGTACTGGAAGATAAGCTGGTTGAGCCTATGGTAAAAGACGGAGACGGCTTCAGAGAAACTGATTACCATGAAGCATTCATGCTGACAGCTAAAACTTGTCAGTCTATTGCTGCAAGATACGGTAAGGATGCAGTTGCTGTTGCGATTTCCGACAGATATACAAACGAAGAAGCGTATGCAATCAAAAAAATGGCACGTGTAATGGGTGCGAAAGTGCTGTGCTTCAATAACAGAGCGAGCGGTCTGAAACCTGTGCTTGGATTTGATGCTTCTCCAAATACAAGAGATGAACTGTTATCAACTGACCTGATCCTGAAGATCGGTTACCAGCCAACAGCAAATCCGATGATCAATATGAAGCTTAAAGCTGCTGCTGCAAATGGTGCAAAAATCATCGATGTACCTGAAAGAATGGGTGCGCTGAAAGGCATTGCAAAGGCTCTGATCGATGCAGGCATGACTTCTGACAGACCTGGCTTTGAAGAGTTCAAAGCAAGCCTGGCAGATGTTGATACATGTGAAAACTGTGCTGCGATCGCGGAAGAATACATGAAAGCAAAGAAAGCTATGATCGTATTCACACAGAACTACGCAACAACTGAAGCTGCGACAATGATTGCAAACATCGCAATGCTGTCAGGACACATCGGCTCTCCTCGTGACGGTATCCTGCAGGTTAAACCTAAGAACAACTCTCAGGGACTGATTGACCTGGGAATCAGAGCAGGCAAAGAAGCTATGGAAGGTGTTAAAGCTCTGCTGATTTTCGGTGAAGATCCTAAAGTTGATCTGTCCGGTCTGGACTTCCTGATGGTTTCCGACACACACGTTACAGATGCAGTTGCTTCTGCAGATGTTGTACTGCCTGGAACAGGATTTGCAAACACTGACGGTACATATACAAATACAGAAAGAAGACTGGTACCGGTAGAAAGAGTCATCGTTGAAGACGTTGCGTTCTCCAACTGGGAAATCGCTTCTGAAATTGCACATGTATATGAAGTTGACTTCGGCTGGGAAGATGAATTCGATATTTCCGAAGAAATGGACGATACTTTTGCTAAATATGCATATGCAGAAATCGGTGAAGTACTGGATGGAGTACTGGCTCCTACAGAAGATGCGAAATTCGTCGTTGTCGGCGAAGCAGAATTTGCTGAGCCTATGGCCTGCACAGATAATCTGATGAACATGATCAGTGAAATACTGCCAAAACCGGCAAAATAAAAAGAAATAAGGCGGAGTGTTTCTGACACTCCGCTTTGTGATATTTAAGTCATTTGAGCTGAAAAGGAGAAAGGCAATATGTTTAAGTCATTAGAAGAAGCTAAACGATTTATGGAAAGCAAGAATATCCAGATGGTCGATTTTATGATGATTGACCTGAACGGAAGATGGAGACATCTTACTATTCCTGCAGAAAGACTGACAGAAGATACATTTGTAAGCGGTATCGGTTTTGATGGAAGCAACTACGGATTTGCCCCTGTAGAAAAGAGTGACATGGTATTTATTCCGGACCTGTCTTCCGCATATGTCGATCCGTTCATGGAAATACCTACGCTGGCTATGATCGGTGATGTTTATGTTATCGATTATCCTGAAAACAGACGTTTTGACCAGGACCCTAGAAATGTTGCAAAACATGCCGAAAAGTATCTGAAAGAAACAGGCATAGCAGATGAGCTGCGTATAGGACCTGAATTTGAATTCCACGTATTTGATCACGTAAGCTATTCTACAGCACCTAACGATGCGGGCTTCCGTGTAGATACAGCACAGGCAGAATGGAATACGGGCGATGCAGGCTTCAACCTGGGATATAAGATGCCTCATAAGGGCGGATATCATATGGCACCGCCTCAGGATATCCTGTACGATTTCAGAAGCAGAGCCGCTATGCTGCTCGAATCCATGGGTATCAAAGTTAAATACCATCACCATGAAGTGGGCGGTCCGGGCCAGGTAGAAATCGAAGTCGAATTCGGCGGTGTAGCTGAAATGGCAGATAAAACAATGATGACAAAATACCTGATCAAGAACCAGGCCATCATGGAAGGTAAAACAGCGACATTCATGCCAAAACCTCTGTACGATGAAGCAGGTAACGGAATGCATGTACATATGCATCTGTTCAAAGATGGAAAACCTCTGTTCTATGATGAAAAAGGATACTCCCAGTTATCACAGACTGCTATGTATTTCATCGGCGGTATCCTGAAGCATATCGCAGCACTGTGTGCGTTCACTAACCCAAGTACAAACTCTTTCAAACGTCTGGTGCCTGGCTATGAAGCACCTGTAACGATCGGTTTTGCGACAGCCAACAGAAGTTCCGTTATCCGTGTTCCTGCTTATGCGAAAACTCCTGAAACAAAACGTTTTGAAATCCGTAACCCGGACGGAACATGCAATCCGTACTATGCATATGCAGCTATTCTGATGGCAGGTATTGACGGTATCCAGAATAAGATCGACCCGGTTGCGGAAGGATACGGTCCATATGACTTCAACCTGTATAATCTGAGCCCTGAAGAAGCGAAAAAAATAAAGGGACTGCCAAAGACACTGGATGAAGCACTGGATGCACTGCATAAAGATCACAAATTCCTGACTGCAGGAGGTGTATTCCCTAAGAGACTTATAGATATCTGGATCGCAAACAAGAGAGAAGATACGAAGAAATTCGGGCAGATGCCTACTGCAATGGAATTCCAGTTGTATTACGATCTGTAAATTTAGTTTTTCCCCTGTCTTTTGGCAGGGGAGTTTTTAACTCACAGGAGAGAATATGAAAAAGTGGATACAGGAAATAATCGAAAATTTTATCCGTGAATATGAACAGCATACAGAAACAAAATGGGGGAGTCCCATAGTCGGATTTGCGGATGCAAAAAAACTGGGAGAACTGAAAGAACTGGTTTCTCCTGAACATGGCATGCCGCAGGATATGATTTCTGATGCAACAGTAGTGATTGCATATTTTGTACCGTTCCTCAAAGAAATGGCAGATACTAATAAGTTTGAAGGACTGTCTTCTCCGGAATGGGCACAGGCATATGAAGAAACAAACATTATGCTCACAGCTATAAATGAACATATTATCGGGGAGCTGAAAAATAAAGGCTATGATGCGGCAATGCATCATGAAGCCGGCAGATTCAATAAAGAAAAGCTGATCAGCAACTGGTCGCAGCGGCATATCGCTTTTGAAGCAGGTCTCGGGACTTTTGGCATGAACAATATGCTTATCACTGAAAAAGGCTGCTGCGGCAGATATAGTACAGTTATAACAAATCTTGATGTTACACCGGACTCTCCGCAGGTTGCTGAAAGATGTTTGTATAAATCATCAGGTAAGTGCGGTGCATGTATGAAAAAATGTCCGAAGGGCGCACTGACACCGGAAGGGTTCGACAGGCACAAGTGTTATGAGATGTGCCTGGAAAACGCGGAAGTATATACTGATTTCGGAAGTTCATATACAACAGATGATGAAGAGATAAACGGCAGCGAAGTGTGCGGTAAGTGTGTGGCAGGAATGCCGTGTGCATTTCTTTAAACTGTTGTAAATCATCATGAAATGCGATATACTTTTAATTAATTATTCTGTAATTTAGGAGGAAACTATTATGGCTAGCCTGTGGGGCGGAAGATTTGAAAAAGAGATGGATTCTCTGGTAAAGGAATTCAATGCATCTATTTTCTTTGATCAGAGAATGTACAATGAAGATATAGACGGCAGTATTGCTCATGTAACAATGCTGGGAGAACAGGGTATCGTTACAAAGGAGGAAGCTGATCAGATCATTGCAGGTCTGGAAGTTATCAGAGGCAAGATCGCTTCCGGTGAAATCGTTTTCAATGTGGACGACGAAGACATCCACATGGGTATCGAAGCGAGACTGATCGCTGAGATCGGCGATGTTGCGAAAAAACTGCATACTGCAAGAAGCAGAAATGACCAGTGTCAGGTCGACGGCAGAATGTACCTGCGTAAGGAAAGTAAAGAAATCATGGAAAGACTGCTGTATCTGGAGTCCGTTATTCTTGAAAAAGCGGAAAAATATGCGGATTCCATCACTGTAGGTTTCACACATGTGCAGCATGCGCAGCCTATCACAGTGGGTTTTGTTTTCATGGCTTACTTCCAGATGTTCAAGAGAGATATCGAACGACTGATGGACTGCTATGAAAGAATGAACGTATCTCCGCTGGGCTCCTGTGCACTGGCGGGAACAACGCTTCCTACTAACAGACACAGAACTGCAGAACTGCTGGGCTTCACTGCACCTACAGAAAATGCCATGGACAGTGTCAGTGACAGAGACTATGCGCTGGAATTCATGAGTGCAGCTTCCATCTCCATGATGCATCTGTCCAGATGGGCCGAAGAATTTGTATGGTGGAATTCACAGGAATTTTCATATATCGCGATCGATGACAGTTACTGTACAGGCTCCAGCATCATGCCTCAGAAGAAGAACCCTGATATGGCAGAACTGCTGAGAGGTAAGGTCGGCAGAGTATACGGCGACCTGATGCAGCTGCTGACTGTAATGAAGGGAACACCTCTGGCATACAATAAAGATTTCCAGGAAGATAAAGAAGGTCTGTTTGATACAGTTGATACATGGAAAGCAAGCATCCAGATCTTTGCTAATATGCTGGAAAAAACAGAATTCAGAATGGATCAGATCGAAAAACAGTTTGATAAGGGATTCCTGAATGCAACAGATATTGCTGAACACCTGGCAGTACAGGGAGTTCCGTTCAGAGAAGCTCATTCCATCGTAGGTCAGATGGTTAAAGTCTGTGAAGTGAAAGGCTGTGATTTTGAAGATCTGACAAATGAAGATCTCCAGGCCATTGACAGCAGAGTAACTAAAGAATCTCTGGGAGATATCAGCATCAAAGCATGTGTCGATGCGAGAATGTCATTTGGAGGAACAGCTCCTGCAGAAGTATTAAGACAGGTAAAAGTCGGAAAAGAATGGCTGGAAAACCTGCCTGAACTGGCATAAAATATTATAATACAGAGAAAAAAGAAGGCTGCGGTATATACGCAGCCTTTTGTGATGCAATGAAAAGGACTGTGTCTGTGACACAGTCCTGAAAATTTTTATTATCTGTTTTTGAATTCAGGTTTTCTCTTTTCGAGGAATGCAGTCATACCTTCTGTCTTATCCTGAGATCCGAAAGTGGAAGTGAATGCCTCAACTTCGAGGACGCTTGCAGTGTGGATATCGATATCGAATGCCTTGTTCAGAGCAGTTTTTGCAACGCCTACAGCGATAGGAGCATTCTTGATGATCTTCTGTGCGATTCCTTCGCAAGTTGCGATCAGTTCTTCAGGAGCAACTACTTTTTCAACCAGTCCGATGCGGTAAGCTTCTGCGGAGTCGATCATGTCAGCAGTCATCAGCAGGTAATTTGCCATACCTTTGCCGACCAGTCTTGCTAATCTGATAGTGCCGCCGAATCCGGGGATGATTCCCAGACCAACTTCAGGCTGACCGAACTTAGCCTTTTCGGAAGCGATGCGGAAATCACATGCCATGGACAGTTCGCATCCGCCGCCCAGTGCGAATCCGTTAACTGCAGCGATGAATGGTTTTTCGATGCTTTCGATATAGTTCATTACTCTGTGTCCTTTGGCGATCATGTTTCTTCCGCCGATGGAGTCCAGGGAATTCATTTCAGCGATGTCAGCGCCGGCAACGAAAGCTTTTCCTTCGCCTGTTAAGATAACGACTCTTACTTCGTCGTCCTTTTCGATTTTAGTACATACATCGTACAGTTCATCTAAAACCTGATTGTTGATAGCATTCATAGCTTTAGGTCTGCTGATAGTGATGTAGCCGATACCGTCTTTTACTTCGTATTTAATAGTTTCGTACATATACCCAAATGTCCTTTCTTAACAATATTTTTATATTATTATTTTAATTCATAAAATATCTAATACTTTTAATTATTTTATCACTTTAAGAAAATAATTTCCATATGTACGAAAAAAATTGTGTGACGATTTTATGCATATAGTAGTGCGAAAATATTGAAAGGGGAGGGCAGTACACTTCTGTATTTGAGTTGCGCGCCACAGCGTAGCTGCGGGCAACTCATAAAAAAAGACGCCTGCAAATGCAAGCGTCTTTCAGTGTCAAAATTTTAGAGATTATGTACTAATCGTTATGGATTATACTAAACCCTGAGCCATCATAGCTTCTGCAACTCTTTCAAAACCAGCGATGTTAGCACCCTGTACCAGAGCGTTCTTATCGTTGTAATAAGTTTCACCAGCTTTAGCGCAAGCGTTGTAGATGTTTACCATGATTGTGTGCAGCTGAGCGTATACGTCTTCGTGCTGGAATGCAGTGTGACCAGCGTTCTGACCCATTTCGATGCAGGAGCAAGCTACGCCACCAGCGTTAGCAGCTTTTGCAGGACCAACAGCAATCATTTTGTCCATCAGGTATACCAGAGCGTCGTTAGTTGTAGGCATGTTAGCACCTTCGCAGTAGAATTTAGCGCCGGATTTAACGATGTTTTCAGCGTCTTCCATTCTTACGTCGTTCTGCATAGCGCAAGGGATGAACAGGTCAACTTTTACGCCGAAGTCTTCAGCAACGTTCCAAGGTTTTTTGCCAGCAATGAATTTAGCGTTAGGGAATTTTTCTGCATATGGTGCGCAGATGTTCTTACCGGAAGATCTCAGTTCCAGGAAGTAAGCGATTTTTTCATCAGTGCTGATTCCGTCTGGATCGTAGATGTATCCGTCTGGGCCGGAGAATGCGATACAGTTAGCACCTAACTGCTGCAGTTTCCAAGCAGCTCCCCAAGCTACGTTACCGAAACCGGAGATTACTACATTTTTGCCAGCCATTTCTTCGCCGTTAGCTTTCAGCATTTCTTCAGCGTACCATACGATACCGAAACCTGTAGCTTCAGCTCTTCCCAGCAGTCCGCCGTAAGGGATTCCTTTACCAGTCAGAACGCCTTCGTATCTGTCAACGATTCTCTTGTACTGTCCGAACAGGTAACCGATTTCTCTAGCACCAACACCTAAGTCTCCAGCTGGAACGTCAGTGTTAGGTCCGATGTGTCTGTACAGTTCTGTCATGAATGCCTGGCAGAATCTCATTACTTCAGCATCAGATTTTCCGTTAGGATCGAAGTCGGAACCACCTTTACCGCCGCCGATTGGCAGACCAGTCAGGGAGTTTTTGAAGATCTGTTCGAAACCTAAGAATTTGATGATTCCTGGGTATACGTTTGGAGCAAATCTCAGACCACCTTTGTAAGGTCCGATAGCGGAGTTGAACTGGTATCTGTAACCTTTGTTAACCTGTACTTTACCGTTATCGTCAACCCATACTACTCTGAAAGTAACTCCTCTTTCAGGTTCTACCAGTCTTTCCAGCAGAGCAGCTTCTTCGTATTCAGGATGCTGATCGCAAACTGGAGCCAGGGAAGCCAGTACTTCTTCTACAGTCTGGTGGAATTCTAATTCGCCAGGGTTGTTCTGTTTGCAGAGTTCAATGACTCTTTCTACATAATGTGCCATTTTCATTTCTCCTTTATTATTTTATTTTGGGTAATAAAATATTACTTTTTGACAATTAGAAGTATAGCACTTTGCTAAATTATAGTCAATATGGGGAATTGCTGCTGCAGAAGTTTAAATATTCTGAAATATGAGGCTTGCAGCCAAAATTTTAATTGGAAACATCAGTATGAATGGTTGCAAAAAACAAGGGAAATACGGTATAATCTCACAGGGAAGGAGGTAAGGTCCAATGAAACATGAAATGTCCGAAGCTTTCGAAATGATCGTAAACGGAATCTTCGAAACTATAGAGGCAAAGCGTTACGTAGATGCGCGTGAAATGCTGCTTGAACAGAATGAGGTCGATATTGCAGAGATACTGGAAGAAGTAACTGAAGAACTGGGTGTGGAAGCGACCGTTATTATATTCCGCATGCTTCCGAAGGATGTTTCGGTAGAAGTGTTCTCTTATCTACCTTCAGAAGATCAGAAAGCAATTATTTCAGGTATTACTGATAAAGAAATTTCTTATATTATTGAAGAACTTCACTTTGACGATAAGATCGACGTTATCGAGGAACTTCCTGCAAATCTGGTAACAAAGATTCTGGCAAGGGCTTCCAAAGAAGAACGCAAGATGATCAATACCTTCCTGAATTATCCGGAGGATACAGCAGGCTCACTGATGACGCCGGAGTATATCAGTCTGAGGCATGATATGACAGTAGGTGAGGCTCTCGCAAAAATCAGAAAAGAAGGTATGGACAGCGAGACTGTTTATACATGTTATGTAAAGGATCCGAGCAGAAGACTGCTGGGTATCGTGTCTCTCAGAGCTCTGGTAATCAACGATGACGACAAGAAGATTTCGGAGATCATGAGTGATGACTATGTATATATAAATGTGTATGACGACCAGGAAGAAGTATCCGACGCGTTCACTAAATACGGGTTCCTGGCGATGCCTGTAGTAGATAATGAACACCGTCTTGTCGGTATCATTACAGTCGATGACGTACTGGAAGTAATCGAGGAAGAAACTACAGAAGATATTGAACGTATGGCGGGGGTACTTGCTGATGACGGAGATATGGAATATCTGGATATCAGTGTTTTCGGCCACTGTAAGTCACGTCTGCCATGGCTGCTGCTGCTGACAGTATCTCTGATGATTACAGGAGTTATCATTGCAAGATTTGAAACAGTTCTGGAACAGGTAGTAGTTCTGACATGCTATCTGCCGCTCCTGATGGGAACAGGAGGTAATACGGGAACGCAGGCTGCCACTCTTATAATCCGAGGTCTGTCTCTGGGTGACATTGAGCTTAAAGATGCACTGAGGGTATTCTGGAAAGAGTTCCGTATAAGTCTGATTCTGGGATTTATACTCAGTGTGTTCAACTTTGCGAAGATAATGATAATAGACAGGGAAAGCGTTGCGATTGCAGTCACAGTATGCCTTTCTATTCTTATAGTAATTATGTTCGCAAAGCTGATAGGAGGATTGCTTCCAATGCTTGCGAAACGTCTGGGAATCGACCCTGCACTGATGGCATCTCCTATGATTTCATCGCTGACGGATATGGTTGCATGTCTGACGTATCTTGCGATGGCTTCCATGATTCTCGGAATCGCGATATAAAACAAATAAGTAAGAAAATAGACCGTTATTGGATATTTAATTATCCTATAACGGTTATTTTTTCGGTGTTTTAGCAGTTTTTTGAAAATAAATACAGCAAGATTGTGACTATGTGTTGTGGTATAATCGATAAGGTTTGAAAAAAGATTTGAAAGAAATGCAAAAGAAAGAAGGGAAAAAATGCATTTAATTAGTGATTTCGCACACGATTTAAAGCGAGAATTTAAAGGTTATAACGGAAAAAGATTCAGTAAAGACCTGATGGCAGGGATTACTGTTGCAGCAGTAGCGCTTCCTCTGGCTCTGGCATTCGGTGTCAGCTCCGGCGCAACAGCGGCGGCAGGTCTGGTTACTGCTATCATCGGCGGTATTTTTATCAGTTTATTTTCCGGAGCATCTTTCCAGATTTCCGGTCCTACAGGGGCTATGTCTGCTATTCTGATCACTCTGGCATCACAGTACGGAATGCAGGGGATTCTGGTGGCATGTTTCATGGCAGGGATCATTCTGGTAGTTGCCGGGGTGCTGAAAATCGGCCGCGTTATTTATTATATTCCGTCTTCAGTAATCACAGGATTTACATCCGGTATTGCGATCATCATCGCACTGGGACAGCTGGATAACTTCTTCGGTGTTACATCTGAAGGAAATCTGGCAATCATGAAAGTTGCTTCCTATTTTACAAATGGTTTTGATCCTAACTGGGCGGCTACAGGTATAGGTCTGGCAGTTATCATTTTCATGATCATCTGGCCTAAAAAATGGAATGAAAAAGTACCGTCTTCTCTGGCGGCACTGATTCTGGTGCTGATCGTTAACAGCTTCCTCAAACTCGATGTTGCTGTTGTTGGTGAAATTCCAAAAACTCTGTTCCTGGATGAAAGACTGTCTTTCGCAGGACTGAGCTTTTCTGATATGAGTAACTTCTTTGTTCCTGCGTTCTCTATCGCAGCACTGGCGATGATCGAATCTCTGCTGTGCGGTGCTTCTGCAGGAAAAATGAAAAAGGAAACTATGGACGGCGACAGAGAACTGATCGCACAGGGTATCGGTAACCTGCTGATCCCTCTGTTCGGAGGTGTTCCTGCAACGGCAGCTATCGCACGTACTTCCGTAGCGATCAAAGCAGGATGTGAAACAAGAATGACAGGTATTATTCATGCGGCTATACTGCTGTTATCCATGTTCGTACTGTCTCCTGTCATGAGTGAAATCCCATTATCCGCTCTGGCAGGTATCCTGATCGTTACTGCATGGAGAATGAATGACTGGGATGACATTAAGTTCATTTTCCAGCACAGATTCGTTGCAGGTATGATGAAGTTCCTGATTACAATGGGTGCTACAGTTGTACTGGACCTGACAAAAGCTATTATTATCGGGGTTGCTTTTGCGGCATTCACAGTAATTGCAAAACTGACAGACATCGATATTACGATTGCAGATATCGACAGCAAGAGACTGGAAGATATCGGTATACATATGCCTAAAGTTTACAAAACTATCCGTATGGCATATCTGACAGGTACTATTTTCTTTGCTGTAACTGATAAACTCAAGAGCCAGCTGGAGGATCTGGGAGATACAGAAACACTGATCCTGTCTATGCGAGGTGTGCCTACAATTGACCTTTCTGGTATCCAGGCACTTACTGAACTCTGCGAAGAACTGGAGAAAGAAAGAGGGATCGATGTAATGCTGACTTCTGTTCAGCCTAAGGTTCTGGCAGAACTCAGAAGAGGCGGTCTGCTCGATATCATAGGAGAAGATTATGTATTTGACAGTGCTGAATATGCTATCCTGAAAGCACATGAAGAAATCGAAGAAGAAAACAGTGAAAACTAAAAACTTTAAAAAACGTGTATCACATAATGTGGTACGCGTTTTTTTATGTTATTATCAGGGAAAAGGAGAAAATAACTATGGCAAAACAATATTTTGGTGATTTCAATACTTTGAAATCTGTTTTTATTGAAAATCCTGCAATGGACCGTCAGATTTTCTACGGAGATAAAATCATGCTGGGCAGAAATATAATCAAGGCAGGCACTGTTGTACCTATGCATAAACATCCTGAAGAACAGATCAGTTATGTGATTTCAGGAGAATGTGATGTTATCATTGAAGGCGAAGAACCGCGCCGCTGCAAGGCCGGCGCTGTTGCATGGTTCCCTGCAGATGTTGGGCATGAAGTGAGAGTGTATGATGAAGATACAGAAATTCTGGATATTTTCAATCCTGTAAGAGAAGACTGGCTGGAACTGTTCGGAGAAAAATAAAATAAATGCAGATAGTAAACACGGTGCAGTTATGTGCCGTGTTTTTATGTGACGCCAACTGTGCTGTTTCACTTGCGTGCGGTAAGAGGAATGGAGTATAATGTGTATAAGTATAGGTGTGCGAAAAGCAGGAAGAAAAAATGTACAGAACATGTTTAATCGATTTGAAATATGTAAATACTGTAATCAAGGAACGTCCCAGAGACATACATAAAGGTGACTGCGGAAGAGTTCTGGTGATTGCAGGTTCTGTAGGTATGGCAGGCGCAGCTGTACTGTGTGCACGCGGAGCGCTGCGTGCCGGGGCAGGTCTGGTAAGGATCTCTGCGCCGGCGGAACTCTATCCGATACTGCAGGTTGGAGTACCCGAAGCCACATGTGTCTCAAGAGACGTCTCCGTACTGGATTATGATGCTCATGATGTTATAGCGATCGGTCCGGGGTTGGGAGATGATGAGAAGAACGGTGAAATTATTCATGAGGTTCTGAAAAAATATAAGAAAACTATAGTGCTGGATGCTGACGGTATAAATACCATCGTAAGAGCGGATCTCGGACAGGCTCTTATGGATACTGAGGCGACCGTTATAATGACGCCTCATCCGTGAGAAGCAAAGCGGTTTCTGGAATATTTCGGACTGGGAGCAGATCTGAAAAACAGAGAAAATACTGTCAGTGATCTTGTGGTCTGTTCCAATGCAGTATGTATTCTTAAGGGCAATGGAACGCTGGTGACAGCACCTCATGAAAACACATATATTAATACTACAGGTAATCCGGGAATGGCTACAGGCGGCAGCGGTGATGTCCTTACGGGTATAATTGCGGCACTGGCAGGTCAGGGACTGGATCCTGTTGATGCAGCAAAAGCAGGAGTATTTGTGCATGGTATGGCAGGTGATCTGGCTGCGGCAGACATCGGTGAAACCGGCATGACGGCAATGGATATCGCCGAATATACGGCAGCTGCATTTAAACAGATAATCGGAAAATAGTAGAAAACAATAAATAAGGAGTGAAGGACTTGCAGGTAAAGAAAGGCGATCTTTATTTTGCAGATTTAAGTCCGGTAATCGGCTCCGAACAGGGCGGCATACGGCCGGTCCTGGTGGTCAAGAACGATGTGGGAAACAGATACAGTCCGACTATTATAGTGGCGGCTGTTACATCGCAGAAAAACAAGGCAAATCTGCCGACGCATGTTGAAATCGCGGCAGGCAGCAACGGACTCAGTAAAAATTCAGTAATCTTACTGGAACAGCTCAGAACAATAGATAAAAAACGGTTAAAAGAACGGATAGGGACTATAGATCATAGACGTTTACCGGATATTGATGAAGCATTAGGTGTCAGTCTGGGAATAACGGGCGGAAACACCTTCGAATAAGTTTTACGGCGTGAGCGGGGAGCTCTCAGGGGCTTCCTGCAGCATGCTCTAAATATATGATTAACCAACTACAGGAGGATAAAAATGGCTTACACACAGTATGAAAAAGCGGCAGCTAATATCCGTACAGGGATTGTAAAAGCAATACATAATGCAGGCTCCGGACATCCGGGCGGCTCCCTGTCTGCTGCAGATATCGTAACAGCACTGTACTTCAAGGAAATGAACATCGATCCTGAAAATCCAAAGATGGAAGGAAGAGATAAATTCATCCTGTCTAAAGGACATGCAGGTCCTGTACAGTATGCGGCACTGGCTGAAAGAGGATACTTCCCAAAAGAAGAAATCCTGCAGCTGAGAAAATTAGGTAACAAATTCCAGGGACACCCTAATATGCATAAAGTTCCCGGCGTTGAAATGTCCACTGGTTCTCTGGGACAGGGAATCTCCGTAGCAGCAGGAATGGCTATGGCAAACAAACTGGATAAAAATCCGGGAAGAGTATATGTACTGCTGGGAGACGGCGAAATCCAGGAAGGTCTGGTATGGGAGGCTGCAATGTCAGCTGCTCACTACGGACTGGACAATCTGGTAGGTATTCTGGACTGGAACGGCCTGCAGATCGACGGTAAAAATGAAAATGTAATGACAGTTACTCCTGTTGATGAAAAATTCCGTTCCTTCGGATGGAATGTAGTTGTTATAGATGGACATGACTTCGCTCAGATCTTCGATGCTTTCGAGCAGGCAAGAGCGTGCGTTGGTAAACCTACAATGATCATTGCCAAAACAGTAAAAGGCAAAGGCGTTTCCTTCATGGAAAACGAAGCAGGATGGCACGGCAAAGCACCTAATGAAGAGCAGGTGCAGCAGGCTGTCGAAGAACTGGGAGGTGAATGGTAATGGCAGAAAAAATGGCAACTAGACAGGCTTACGGTAAAAAACTGGTAGAGCTTGGAGCAGTAAATGAAAATTTAGTGGTAATGGATGCTGACCTTTCCAAATCCACAATGACAGCAGAATTCGGTAAAGCATATCCTGAAAGATTCTTCAACATGGGTATCGCAGAACAGAACATGTACGGTGCAGCAGCAGGTCTGGCTTTATCCGGTAAAGTTGTATGTGCAAGTACTTTTGCGATGTTTGCAGCAGGCAGAGCTTTTGAAATCATCCGTAACTCTATCGGATATACAAACGCTAATGTTAAAATCTGCGCAACTCATGCAGGTATCACAGTAGGGGAAGATGGTGCTTCTCACCAGACTTTCGAAGATATCGCTCTCATGAGAACCATCCCTGGCATGACCGTAGTGAATCCTTCTGACGGTGTTTCCGCAAAGAAGCTGATGAAGCAGGTTGTGGCTTTTGATGGTCCTGCATACGTACGTCTGGGCCGTGCAGCAGTTCCTGTATGCTACGGTGAAGACGATGAAATCGTGCTGGGCAAGGGCAACCAGGTCCGCGAAGGGAAGGACGTTACCGTTATCGCAACCGGTATCATGGTAAATGAAGCTCTGATGGCAGCAGAAGAACTGGCAGCAGAAGGCATTGATGTGCGTGTTATCGATATGCATACC
>JAGBGL010000047.1 GCA_017936025.1 Bacillota bacterium
CAGCGGGAAGTAGCGGCTGATCTTATCATCAGCCGCTCTTATGTGTCCCGCATCGAAAAGCGGGCGCTCGAAAAACTCCGTGACGCCCTGAAAAACGAAAAACTCCCGGACGAATAATGTCCGGGAGTTTTCTCATGTACCCGCTTACACACCCATTTCATACTGGATCATCCCTGATCCGGCAAGCCAGCGGGACACGGCCGCGAACAGCGGCCCCGCTGAGCCGCTTCCCGATCTTCCATCTTCAACGAATACTGTGATAACATATTCCGGATCCTCTGCAGGAACATATCCCGTTATCCATCCGTGGACAACTTCGGCACCTCCCTGAACACTCTGCGCAGACCCCGTTTTAGCAGCCATCGTCACCTGTACTTTTTCCCTGTTTCCGGAACCTTCCGGATTACCTTTATCACTCTCTATTAAGCCTCTTCCGGTCCCTGTGAGCATCGTTTTTCTCATCATCCGCTGAATATCAGCAGCAGTATCTTCTCCTAAAATGCGTTCTGCTTCCACTACCCCGGATTCATTTATCACCAGATGAACACCCGGGTCGATGCCTCCATTTGCTACTATTCCGGTAAGCTTCGCTATCTGCAGCGGAGTGACCAGTATTTCGCCCTGTCCGAGTGCAATATTGGCAACAGCCGCTCCCTGACTCTCCTCTTCTGTAACAAGATTACCATCCTTTTCACCCGGATATCCATCAAGTACTGTGCTTCCAAGCCCCATTCGCTCTGCCATTTCCAGGATATCTCCGGTGCCTGTCTCCTGTGCGATCTGTATAAATGCACAATTACAGGAATCCGCAAATGCATCCTCAAAAGTTATACTGCCATGACCGGTCGCGCCGCCTGTACTGCAGCCCACAGCACGGCCGCCGACATCTTCGCTGCCGCTGCAGGTATACACCCTGTCCGGATCGATCCCCTTTTCAAGCGCTGCCGCTGCCACAACAATTTTAAATACCGATCCCGGAGGATACTCTCCCTGAGTAACTTTATTTATAAGTTCTCCGTCATCGCTGTCTATATACTTTTCGACATTCGCCGGATCGAACACCGGCGTACTGGCAGCCGCAAGAATTTCTCCCGTATCGCAGTCAGTGACCGTTATTGCACCGCTTTTCGGACTATCCGCCAGGATCTGCTCGACCTTCTTCTGCAGGCTAAGATCCAGCGTCGTGATGATCCCGTCTTTAATGAACACGTCTCCATCCGCGGCAGATACTACCGTAAGACCTGTGCCTTGCAGCAGTGTCCCTTTGACATCCGCCGGCGCCGATACCGTTTTTTCAAAAGCCGAAAGTTCCTCATCATACATCAGTTCGATCCCGCTGGCACCCCTGCTGTCATCCTTATTTACATAACCTGTCATATGGACAGCCGGCTGATCATCGCTGTACCTTCTTCCTGCCTCAATGATATATGCATCAGAATTGCGGATCAGCCTAGCTGCAGTTTTCTTAGAATAATCTTCTGAAGCAAACACTCTGTACTGACCTTTCTGTCCCTTGATTTCTTCTGCCGAAACCTCGTTGAGAGCATTCATGGTCTCTCCGTCAAAATCTTCAGCTTTGATGATATAAATATATTCCTGCTGCTGGCCCGCTATCGGGTTGCCGCTCCTGTCATAAATAGTCCCTCGCCTGTCAGCTCCTTCAAGAATTATCTGCTGCTGCGCATAGGCAGCAGCAGACAGATCGTCATGTCCTGCTATCTGTATATATGCAAGTCTTCCCGTCAGAGCTGCAAACAGCACTGCACCGGCTATAACCAGTGCCTTCCACCTTTTTCTCATAAAAAAACACCTCTTATACGGCATTATTGCCATTATAAAAGGTGTTTATTCTCAATTGTATATTATCGCTTCATTCACTGCACAGTATTTTACAGCTGATGCACGAAAAGTCCGCTTCCAAGTTTAGGTTCAAACCATGTGGATTTAGGAGGCATTACCATATCATTGTCCGATACATTCATCAGATCGCTGATTTCAACCGGATGCACTGCAAAAGCAACTTTCATATCTTCTCTGCAGCGTCTTTCCAGTTCACCCAGACCTCTGATTCCTCCTACGAAGTCGATCCGTTTATCAGTTCTCGGATCAGCAATACCCAGGATCGGTCCCAGTACATTGTTCTGCAGTATAGCTACATCCAGAGAGTCTATAACATGGTCAGGAATGATAGCTTCTGCAGCAGTCAGCTTGTACCAGCTTCCATCAAGATACATTCCGAATACATGCTTTGCTTCCGGTCTGTATTCAGTTTTGCCTTTATTTTCAACAGTAAATCCGGCTGCTTCCACCCTGCTGATAAACTCTTCAGGAGTGTTACCGTTCAGATCTTTAACTACACGGTTATAATCAAAGACATTCAGATCTTCATCAGGGAAAATGACAGCCATAAAGAAGTTGAATTCCTCTTCTCCTGTATAGTCAGGATTTTCTTCTCTTCTTTTCAGTCCTACTTTGCATGCAGATGCACTTCTGTGGTGACCGTCTGCGATATATAAAGCAGATATTCCGCCGAACAGCTGAGTGAGATTTTCCACCAGCTGCACATCTGTTACCGGCCACAGGATGTGTCTGATCCCGTCGCCTGTCACGATGTCGTATTCAGGCTCATTGGAAGCAGCCCAGCCTTCCACCAGCACACGGATGCGTTTGTCATCTCTGTAAGTCAGGAAAACAGGCTCTGTATTGGCATTGCACACATCGAAATGATTGATTCTGTCGATTTCCTTTTCTACACGTGTGAATTCATGTTTCTTAATAGTATTATTCTGGTATTCATCCACAGATACAGTTCCTACGATCCCTGTCTGAACTCTTCCTTCCATGACCTGTCTGTAAATATACAGCATAGGAGTTTCGTCCTGGATGAAAACCCCGCTTTCCAGATTTGCCGCAATATTGCTCTTAGCCTTCTCATACACACTGATATCGTAGGCATTTTCCTGCTCTGGCATATCAATTTCCGCACGGCAGATATGAAGGAAGCTGTAAGGGTTGCCCTCAGCCATTGCTGCCGCTTCTTTTCTGTTCATTACATCATATGGCAGAGAACATACTTTGTCTGCATATTCCTTTGCCGGTCTTATTGCTTTAAAAGGTCTTACTACAGCCATTATTTTGTTACCTCTTTAAAAATAAAATCCGTTACTTCTTCTATAGACATTCCTGTTGTATCCAGCTCTATCGCATCATCTGCTTTCTTAAGAGGATTCAGCTTTCTTGTCATATCATTATGGTCGCGTTTTATAATATCATCCAGCACAGTTTCATAAGATACATCCTGACCTTTTTCAATCAGTTCCTTATATCTGCGGTCCGCACGTTCCTCCGCGGAAGCTGTCATAAAGAATTTGAATTCGGCATCAGTCAGCACATTAGTACCGATATCTCTTCCGTCCATAATGATGCTCTTTGTCTGTCCCATTTTTCTCTGCAGTTCTACCAGCTTTTCTCTTACTGCAGGAATCGCTGAAACTCTGGAAGCCATCATAGACATTTCATTTGTGCGTATCTTATCATTGACTATTTCTCCGTCCAGGATAATATCTCCCTTTGAGAAATCTATTTCAGTGCTGTCCAGCATCTGCTGCATAGCCGCCGCATCATCAGGATCAATACTGGTTGTCAGTGTCTTATATCCTACCGCACGGTACATCGCTCCTGTATCGATGTAATCCAGCCCCAGTTTCTTTCCTACGGCTTTGGCAATAGTACTTTTTCCGGCACCGCTGGGTCCGTCGATCGCAACTCTGATTATTTTACTCATAGTGCTTCTGCTCCTTTATAACCCCTTCTTATTGAGAAGAAGTTTTTCGATTTCTTCAACGAATGTATTTACGTCTGTAAACTGACGGTATACGGAAGCAAACCGTACATATGCAACTTCATCCAGTTTACGGAGACGTTCCATGATCAGCTCTCCGATAAATGTACTTTCTACTTCTTTTTCCATCATGTTGTTAAGTCCGCGTTCGATTTCGTCCACGATTTTTTCCATCTCTGCAATCGGTACAGGACGCTTTTCGCAGGATCTGATGATACCATTCATGATTTTATTGCGGTCAAAAGCTTCTCTGCTTCCATCCTTTTTAATTACCATCAGGATCATCTGCTCTACTTTTTCATAAGTAGTGAATCTTTTTCCGCATGCGTCGCATTCACGTCTTCTGCGGATAGAATGACCGTCTTCTGTAGGTCTTGAGTCTATTACTTTTGTATCCTGATTTTCACAAAATGGGCACTTCATTTTCAGTTCCTCCTGTAAATACAATTATTGTAATCTATATTTCAGATTTTACTATATATTGTGTTTTAAAGCAAGTTTTTAGGGAATTTGTTCGACCGTAACCGGGACTTCCACAAGTATAACATCTTCTCCTACTGTCCTCACGTCTTTCCACTTTATAACGAAGTCCTCGCTTTCTTTTCCAAACAGATTAAAAAAACCTCTCTGCCGCGGAAGCACTATTCCTTCTATCCTTCCTTCTTTCAGGTTTATTTCAATATCGCAGACATATCCCATGCTCTTTCCGTCGCAGATATTGATAACCTCCTTATCTTTTATAGAATCTGTATTCAGCATTTGTATCCCTCCCAGTGTTTGTCCTTTATATATGTATATAAAAAACGGCAGAAATAAGAACCGTTAAATTCTCATTCTGCCGTTAATTTAATATTTTCTGTAATGCATTAAGCTCTCAGTCTGCCGTCTTCCAGTCTTTCGAAATAGTCTTTTGTTTCCTTTACAACTACTCCGCTCAGAGCTACCAGAGCTATCAGGTTTGGAATAGCCATCAGACCGTTGCAGATATCTGCCAGTGTCCATACTGCGCTTACTGTAATGAATGGTCCGATCAGAACTGCCAGTACATAAACCCATCTGTAAGCAGTCAGTGCAGACCCGTGTTTACCTGTCAGATATTCGAAACATCTTTCACTGTAGTAGTCCCATCCCAGGATAGTAGTGAATGCGAAGAATGACAGACAAACCATCAGAACGAAAGATCCCATCTGAGAAGACCAAGGTAATCCCTGTCCAAAGGCATATGCAGTTACCTGTGCGCCTTCCAGACCATTTGCCATAGCAAAGTCATAAGCTCCTGTTACCATAATTGTCAGACCAGTCAGAGTACAGATAATTATAGTATCGATAAATGTACCTGTCATGTTTACCAGACCCTGTCTTACAGGTTCATTTGTCTGTGCTGCTGCAGATGCGATAGGTGCAGAACCCAGACCTGCTTCGTTGGAGAAGATACCTCTTGCAACACCCTTCTGCATAGCGATCATCAGAGCACCCAGTGCACCGCCTGCTGCCGCTCTCAGTCCGAATGCACTTGCAATGATTTCTTTGATTGCATTTGGAATTTCAGCAATGTTTGTAATCAGGATGCAGACACATACGATAACATAAATGATTGCCATGAAAGGAACGACTACAGATGTAACACTTGCAATACGTTTGATACCACCTACTACTACCAGTGCTACCAGTGCTGCACATATGATAGCTGTCGCAACTGTTGCGATAGAATAGTCCAGTCCAAACAGGCTTACTGTATTTTCCATGTTAGGATCGAAGAATCCCTGCACTGCAGTTGCGATACCGTTTACCTGTGTGATAGTACCTATACCTAACAGTCCGGCACCGATTCCGAATATAGCAAATAATTTAGCCAGAGGCTTCCATTTCTTACCCATACCGTTTTCGATATAGAAGAATGGTCCTCCCAGGAAATGGCCGCCATCAGAGACTGTACGGTATTTTACAGCCAGCAGACATTCCGCATATTTTGTCGCCATACCGAAGCATGCTGCCAGGATCATCCAGAACAGTGCTCCGGGACCGCCTGCGATTACTGCTGTTGCGATACCTACGATATTACCTGTACCGATTGTTGCTGCCATTGCTGTACACAGTGCACCGAAGCTTGTTACTTCACCTGTTGCACCTTCTTCGTTTTTAACCATGTACTTGAATGCCAGAGGCAGTTTTCTGAACTGCAGTATTCCAAGTCTTACTGTCAGCATAATACCTACTGCCATAATGAACACGCACATCCACGGTCCCCATACGACGTCATCGATTGCCACTAATACATTTGTTAATGCTTCCATTTCGTTTAACCTCTCTCTTTGTTATAAATAGATAATAAAAAAAGCCGTTTCCTCGGAACTATCCGGGAACGACTCCAGAGATTCGGCCAAAGCTATTAAGATAAATCCATAATAAAAAAACTTATCCGCCCTGTCCTTTTGCCTGAGAGATCACCGGGTCTGTCAGTTCCCGGCTTACACCTTCGGCGCTCATTTGAGACTCTCCAGAGTATCATAGTTTTTTCTCCCCCAGGCCTCAATAAAAAACTGCAAGGCCGAGTTTGATGACAACTAATGTCAATATACTACCATGCCTTGCAGTCATTTTCAATACACTTTTTTAATTTTTATGCATTATTTTTATATAATATCTGCATACTTGTGCATAAATTGTATGCAATTGAATACAATCCTATTTTACAACAGCATTATTATATATAAAGTCTGCCACTTTGCTGTATGTCAGTGCGGAATCAATATAAGAATCGATATCCTGTCCGTAATACTCTCTGAAAGATTCTTCATCGTATCCCGCATCACTGATCGCTGCCCTCATTTCTTCAGCTTCCTCGTCCGTATATGTCAGGCCTTCCAGCTGTGCGATATAGTACATTACCATCTGTTCTTTGATGAAAGTCTGTGCAGCTTCTTTATTCTGCTGGTTATATACTTCTTCATCGTCCAGGCCATAAGCAGCAAGCAGTTCGTCTTTTGTCATTCCGTAGCTCTCTGCCGCAGCTTCATACTGGACCTCTATTTCCTCAATATATGTTTTCAGTTCCTTTTCAGGATACTGCAGCATTTCACTGCTATCGACCACCTGTGTCCACAGAGCTGCAATGATATTTTCTTTTTCACTGAGTTCTTTTTCTTCTGTCAGTTCTTCCTTTATGAAGATTCTGTATTCGTCAACAGTTTTGACACTGCTGTTTTCTTTTACCCATTCATCTGTCAGCTCAGGAACAACCGGAGTTTTTACAGAGTTAACAGTAACTGTAAATACAACTTCCTTGCCCGCAAGGTCTGCACTGCTGTAATCTTCCGGGAAAGTAAGGTCAAGGTCATACGTACCTCCTATTTCCTTTCCTACAAGTCCTTCCTCAAAACCTGCTATAAAAGTGCCGCTGCCTATTTCCAGGTCATATCCTTCAGCAGTTCCGCCGTCAAAAGCTTTGCCGTTCAGTTTTCCTTCATAATCGATGTTTGCAGTATCTCCTTCTTTAACTGTTCCGCTTGTCTTTTCTTCTGTCTCTGCAGCTGCTTCCAGATTGGACTGGATCTTAGTATCAACTTCTTCATCAGATACAGATACGTTTATTTCTGCTCTTTCGAGACCTTTATACTCTCCCAGCTTCACATATTCAGACATGTCGTACTTGCTGTACGGAGCAGATGACCCGCATCCTGTCATGCATACCATCACAAACATGCATATAATTGCAGTTACAGCTAAAACTCTCTTTTTCATTCCTGCCTCCACATTTACAGTATTTTATGTATTCTTTCCATCTTTCTATCCACAGCAGCCATTGCCTCAGCACAGATTATCAGCTCCTGTTCGATCTCTTCCGTTATCTTTTCCCTGCGCTTATATTTTAATTCATGTTCAAGACTTGCCCATGTATCCATTGCGATAGTCCTGAACTGTATCTCTACCGGCACATATTCAGTCTTGTCTGTAAGAAATACGGGAACCTCTACTACAAGGTGAAGACTGCGGTATCCGCTCGGTTTAGGCTCTTTGATATAATCGCTCCTTCTTATCAGCTTCAGATCGTCCTGTTTCATCAGCATATCTGCCACAGCATATACGTCGTCTACATAATTGCAGATAACCCTTATCCCTGCTACATCCGTAATCTTTTTCACAGATTCCAGTGTCAGGTCAAGACCTCTTCTTTCCATCTTTTCAAACAGGCTTTTCGGACTTTTAAGTCTGCGTTCCATGTGATGTATCGGGCTGTAATCATATCGTACGTGGAATTCATCATCCAGAATTTCCAGCTTTGTGCTTATTTCCCTTATCGCTGAATAATATGTATTTCTGAGGATCACGAATTCTTCATAGTCATCTTTGAAAGGATGTATCTGCTCGGAAAGCAGTTCCCCATACACCCTGTTCCGTTCTTTCTTTTCAATAATCATTTCTAATACTCCTTTTGTCTGTTTTTCAGGTCCCTAAATTATACCATGTATTGATTACCTCCGCAAATGTGGTAAAATATAGTTAATAAATATGTAATCTTTTCATTTGAGGGGGTATCATTATGTTAGCAAAAAACAGATTCATTGAAGATATGAAACCGGAAGCAGAAGCATTCTTATATAATATCGCCTCTGCAGTTCCCGGTTTTTCAGGAAAATGCGCAGATGAACTGATGGCTTCATACGGAACAACAGCAGAAACTGCTATCAAAGAAATGACGCTTATCGCCTGCGGCAAACACCCTGAAGCCTTCTGCCAGTATGTTATTATGCGTGCCTGCGAGCTGTTCCTGCTGGATCCCGGGAGAAAATTCGATTCCGACGGTAAAGCAGTATTATCTGTTTATGAAGCGGTCCTGAAATCTATCGCTTCTGATCCCAAAAAACCTGCAGGAATCCACAACGAGACAAGACTTGATTTTGTAAAGCATGAGCTTGCTAAGAAAATGAAATAAATACCTGCATTTCTGCCGGCATGACCCGTAATTCAAAAGGAGCATATCACAATGATATGCTCCTCTTTTAATATATTTTTATGCTTTGTATGTAGTTTTACCTTCCAGAATTGTTTCACAGACTTTAACTTTATGGATTTCTTCCAGAGGGATTTCGAACAGGTTCTTTTCCAGGATAACCATGTCTGCATATTTGCCGACTTCGATGGAGCCGACCTTATCTTCCATGTGCAGCTGATAAGCATTATTGATAGTGAATCCCGCAATGCCGTCATGCACTGTCAGTTTTTCTTCATATGGTTTAAGAACAGGTCCGTCAGGCTGTCCGTACATCTTTCTTGTGCATACCATTTCAATGCTCTTCAGTGGTTCTCTTCCGTATTCATCTACAGGGAAGTCAGATCCCAGACCCATTCTTGCTCCGCCGTCGATCAGAGTTTTCAGTCTGAATGTCAGGTCGTTTACAGGACCAAGAACTTTATCCATCAGAGGGTTGCCATAGAACCATACACCTGTTGTGCTAGCTACGATATCATATTCTCCGAATTTAGGTGCATCTTCATCTGCAACATACTGGGAATGTGAGCAGCAGATACGTATATCATCATAGCCTGCTTCTCTTACCGCCTTAGCCATTGCGATAACAGATTTCGCAGCCACGTCACCTATCGCATGCATGTTGAGATCCAGTCCCACTGCCGCAGCTTTCAGCCCGATTTCAGCAGACTGTGCTTCATCCAGCAGAGGCTTTACAACAGATCCATCTTCAGGATATGGATCACTGTTCGCTGCCGTACGGCTTTCCATAGTACCGTCATTGATGATTTTCAGGAAACCGAATCTAAATTTATCGTTATCATATTTTTCACGCATTTCCAGTATTTTTGCTATTCTTCCGTCAACCTGGGAATAATCGTCAACAAGTACTGTGCTGCCGATGAATCTCTGGAGATAGTCTTCACCCTGACTCAGAGTATCGATTACTTCATACAGTGACTCTTCCATGGATGGCAGTACGCTCATATCCCATGTGCCTGTTACGCCCATCGCTGCATATCCGTTGGAAGCTTCCAGAACGCCTCTGACAATAGTATCTTTATCAAAGAAATTGATCGCTTTCATAACCATGGCAATCGGCTGACCTTCAACAACATGGCCGGAAGGGTTCCCTTCATCATCTCGTGCAAAATAATGGAGTCCCGGTAGCGGATCTTTTGTATCTTTTGTAATTCCCGCAATTTCAAATGTTTTGCTGTTTGCCCAGCCTTCATGTCCGCCGCTGGACATCATATACATTGGTTTATCTGCACAGATCTCATCCAGCAGTTTTTTATTAGGTCCTTTTTCGTCAAACAGCCATTCAGCATATCCGAAGCCAAAGTATCTATCATTATCAGGATGTTCTTCCACATAAGTTCTGATTGCTTCCAGACATTCCTCCAGTGTCCAGTCGATATCAAATACTATACCGCACAGATAATGAGCCGCCATAATAGGATGACAGTGCCCGTCAATAAAACCTGGCAGCAGCATCTTGCCTTCCAAATCTACGACTTCTGCAGCATCATCCGCATATGTTTTTGCATCGGCATCGCTGCCGACAAAAATGATTTTGCCGTCTTTTACAGCAACTGCCTCCGCCCAGTCTTTATTTTCGTTAACAGTATAAACTTTACCATTTACATATACTTTATCCGCTTTCATAAAATTACCTCTCTTCTGTAATTCTTAATTTACAACTTCAGTATAATACCGTGATTTTATGTGGTCAACGGTTTTCACTCCGGTTGTAAAGATATAGACCTCCAATTACCAGTGCTCCGCCGATAATATGATTGATCGTTATACCTTCCGCCCATATGAGATATCCGTAAAAAGCTCCTACTATAGGCTCCAGCAGGGATACACTTGCAGCAAAGGAAGCTTTCACATACTTCAGCGCCCAGTTGATTATTCCCTGGGAAATACATACGGAAAGTGCCGCAGAACCCAGTATCCAGAGGTATTCCTCCACCGGATACGGCTGCCCGTTTTCAAATGCAGTAAATGAATTGCCCTGTATAATAGCCACTGCAAATGCAAAAGCAAAACTTCCGGCATATACGGCAAACAGTTTCATCGGAACATTTATGTCAGTAAACTTCTTCATGTATACCATATATGTTGCACAGCATGCTGCACATGCAAGTGCACAGAGATTGCCGAGAAGTGAATTCTCAAGACCGTTCGTTTTAGTAAGAGCTACAATTATGCATCCTGCAAATGCAATTACTATCGCCAGTGCTCCCTTTGAAGTTATACGTTCTTTCAAAAGGAAGAACGATAGCACTGCTACGATTATGGCATTACTGCTGTTTAAAATCAGAACACTTGAAAGTGCAGTTTCCTTCAGAGCTATGAAATACATATATGCTCCGAAAGAAAACACAAAACCTATCAGAAACAGCGATATAAATCTTCTGCCGCTGATCTCGAACATTGGTTTGTTCCATACCGCTTTCCTGATAAGCAGTACACCAAAGAAAACAAGTGTGCATAAAAAGAATCTGGTGCTGACAAATACCATAGGAGGCACTGTAGACAGTTTGAAAAATATTGAGTTGCTTGCCGCAAAGAATACATTTGCGAAAATTATTGCTTTCGGATCAATCTTAGCATCCAGTGCCTGCATCTATGCCTCCTGTTTTATCCGTACTAATACTTATTACGTATAGTGTAACATAAAAAGCTGCGTGACCAAAGACCCCGCAGCTTTAATTCAATTGATTTCATTCACTATGTAATCAGTTTCAGATTATCTGTATTTCTTGGACAGAACGTGTGCGAAACCTTCTGTATTGTATTCTTCGCCAGCTCTCTTCTTTTCCAGCTGAGCATACAGTTTTTCATAAACATCAGCTTTCAGTGGGTATGCCAGCATGATCAGTGCAGCGATGATGAAGCAAACACCGGAACCAATACAGAACATTGCGCTGATTGCGTTCAGTACAGGTTCAGGGTTAGCTGCACCCAGAGTATCATCATAGCCTACTCTTGCCAGAACCTGACCGATTACAGATGCTGCGATAGCATATCCAACTTTCTGTACACACAGATAAATGGAGAACATAGTTCCTTCTTTTCTGTATCCGGACTGGAATTCATCAACTTCTACTGTATCGTACATCATAGGCATATTCATGGACCAGTAGCATGCAGAGCCCAGCAGATAGAAAACAAACAGAACAACCAGTGCTCCCAGGGAAGCGATGTTCAGGAAGTGAGCAATAATCATTGCAGCACCAGTTATGATATTCAGTACCACGAAGATTTTGATTTTGTCAAACTTACCAACGAATTTCATAAGTACAGATACAACAACGATACCACCGAAGGAGATAACGAATGTTGCAACAGACATCTGTCCTGTGGATAATCCAACACTGTACAGGATGTAGTAAGTCATCAGAGTGATTACCAGGCAGTATCCCACTCTGTAGAAAATGTTCATGATTACCAGGATCAGATAAGGTTTGATCTTCAGAGCTTCAACAGCTTCTTTGAAGAAGTTCGCTCTCTTTTCTTCCTGTTTAGTTTCGATATCCAGTTCGATGCCTTTAGTAGATACGAATACTACAGCCAGTGTTCCAACGCACAGTGCAGCAGCTACCCATGCAGTGATATGCCATGCCTGATATGTATCCATGCCGCTGTTCAGCAGAACTGTTACCAGCATTGTTGGTGCTACATTGGAGAAGAAGATACCTACGTACTGGATGATCATTCCCAGCATTCTGATCTTAGTTCTTTCATCGTTGTCCATTGTCATGGAAGCACCCATGGAATAGTAAGGAACAGAGAAGCAAGTGTAAGCTGTCCAGAATGCCATTGACAGGATAACGAAGTATGCTGTCTGTGCTCCGCCTGTGAATCCCAGATCTGTAAACAGTAAGCAGTATGAAATCAGCAGTGCAGGCATAGCTACGAGCAGCCATGTTCTCTTTTTACCGAATCTTGTGTTAGTCTTATCGGACAGTGCACCGATGATAGGGTCGGTGATTACGTCCCAGATAACACCCAGCGAAATGATAGTTCCTGCTACAGCCGGATTGATTCCTGCCATATCTGTCATGAAGAACATCAGGAACAGTGCCACAAAGTCGTAAGCCAGTGTATCAGTTGCTCCACCAAAGGAGTAGCCGACTTTTTTTCCAAAAGGAATTTTACGTTTTAAATTAGTTTCCATAATTCCCTCCTTAAATATAATTTGACTACGGGTAATAGCCTCTAATAGATAGAAAGTTAAAATATTATTTCTGTCTAGAAGTATAGCAGAAAATAACCCAAAACATATATCTTAGTTGCTGTAATTTTTCATAATATTGTTTTAATTTCGTTTTTTAGCGTCATTATAGCCATAAATATATATTTTTCTTGCTTTTACAGCAAGTTTCGGATTGAACCGCCGTGATTTATCATTCTATAATACATGCAGCAAATAAGATTTATATATCAAGGAGGTTATTATGAAAGCAACTAAAGTCTTTTTAAATGCTAAAGTATATACAATGAATAAAGACAGAGACTGGGCCGAAGCAGTTGCAATCGCTGATGATAAAATCATATTCGTCGGCAGCGTCGCAGATGCGGAAAACCACATAGATGCTTCCACAGAAATCTTCGACCTTGAAGGCAAAATGCTGCTTCCGGGATTTACTGACGGACACTGCCATCCATTCCTCGGTACATTCTTCGGTCTTGGTCTTAATATAGATTTCGAATGGGATGAAGAAACGCTGAAATCCGAACTGAAAAAACACATCGATGCCAACCCTGGTAAAAAAGCATATTTCGGCATGGGCTACTCTGAATGGTTATGGAACGAAACTCATCAGCCTTTTGCTTCAATGCTGGATGAAATATGCCCGGACAAACCTGTCCTCCTCTTATCCGGCGGCGGGCACGAAGGATGGTGTAATACGAAAGCCCTCGAAATGGCAAACGTTACTAAAGATACTCCTGATCCTGTTCCCGGTTTCCAGTTTTTCAAAAGGGATGCGGAAGGTAATCCTACAGGATGGATCAAGGAAACTGCAGCAGAAGCCATTATCCTCCAGGCAATAGATATGTTCGAACCAGAAGAAATCAAAGCCTCCCTTAAGGCTGTATTCGACGCATATGCAGCAGCAGGCATTACCACTATAGGAGACGCAGGTGTATATAATTTCTGGGAAGACCTCATTTTCCCTGTCGTAAAGGAAATGGAGGATGCCGGTGAGCTCAAACAGCACCTCAGCTGCTGTACATTCTGCCTGGCAGAGATTCCATTCAAAGAAGCAATAGAAAGACTCAAATATCTCAATAAAACATATAACTCAAAGGACTATTTCTTTAACACACTGAAAATCCTTAACGACGGTACTCCGGAAGCCAAAACAGGCGCACTGACAGAGCCGTACCCTGAAAACGGACAGATCGTTCCACCGGTATTCGTCGGAGATGAATTTGCCGAAATCGGTATCGAGACTGCAAAAGCGGGATTTGATATACATATTCACGCAATCGGCGATAAAGCTATTCTTGAAACTCTTGAGATGGCCAGACGCGTGCGTGAAGCAGGATACAAAGATATGAGGATCACCAATGCCCATACTCAGATGGTACTTCCGGAAACCAGACCGCTTTTCAAAGAATATGATGTCATCGCTAATACAACTACAGTATGGTTCTTTGGCGGAGATATGAGCTTCCTGCCTGAAAAACTGCAGCCGCATCAGTTCAATTTCAGAGAAATGGTAGATTCCGGTGTGATTCTGAATCTCGGAAGCGACTTTCCTGCTGATTACTATGGTTATGAGCCTCTTAAAGGTATTGAAATGGGACTTACAAGAAGAGTATACGGTCAGCCGGATGCTCCGGTTCTGGAGCCTATGACCGAAAGTCTGACTATCGATGAAACGCTTGAAGGCTATACTTACGGTGCGCTCTACACTCACCGTCTGGAAGACTTTACAGGATCTATTGAAGTCGGTAAATGTGCGGACCTTGTAGTTCTAGGAGGAAACATTTTCGAAACAGATCCGTATTCCATCCATAAAATCCCTGTATGTATGACTTTCATGAACGGTAAAATGACATATAAAAACGAAGAACTCTAAATTACATCAAAAAGCTCCGGACATCCTGTGATGCCGGAGCTTTAATTATTTTATCCAGTTTTCTGTTTCTCTTATTATCCAGTCAGCAAGTTCAGTGATACCTTCCCCTGTCTTTGCAGAAACGAAAATGATATCGATTGCAGGATTTCTCATTTTAGCATATTCAACGACTTTGTCTTTATCAAAATCAAAATAATCAATCACATCGATTTTATTGATCACAAGTAAATCGCATGTTTCATACATCAGCGGGTATTTCAGCGGTTTATCATGTCCTTCCGGTACTGACAGGATTGTCATGTTTTTGACTGCCCCCGTATCAAATTCAGCAGGACACACCAAGTTGCCCACATTTTCAAGGACTATCACATCTAGGTCTTCCATTCCGATTTCATGAAGCCCCTGTCTTGTCATATCCGCATCCA
>JAGBGL010000048.1 GCA_017936025.1 Bacillota bacterium
ATTTACTGGAAAATTATAACATAAAAAAGTTGTACAGAATCGAGACTTTATCTCTGATGGGTCTGTGAGAAATAATCCTGAAATATTTACGTATCCAGTCTGATAAAAACGGCTCTAAAACGGTAAATGTAAATATGTCCCGCCAGCAGCTGGCACATTATCTTTGTGTCAACAGATCTGCGCTTTCTCATGAAATCAATGAAATGCAGCGTGACGGCATAATAAAAATGGACAAAAAAAGAATAACATTGCTGTAAAAAGTTCCGGTATTGTTGGTGACCCAACAGTGCCGGTTCGTTTTTTTTAGTAGAATAACCTCAGATAAAAAAGAAGAGCGCTCTTCCGGTTTAGGTAGGATTTTATGAAAAAAAGAATTATAGCAATCGCAGCAGTTATGGTTATGATTTTATCCATGGCAGTTATGACAGGCTGCGGAGCAGAAGAAGAAAAACCTGAAGTTACAGTTCTGGCTGCAGCAAGTCTGACAGATGCTCTGGATGAAATCATCGCAGAGTACGAAAAAGATGCAGATGCAACGTTCACACCAAGTTATGCAGGTTCCGGAGACCTGGTACAGCAGATCGAAGGCGGAGCACCATGTGATATTTTCATTTCCGCATCCAAAGGTAATATGGATCAGCTGGAAGAAGGCGGGTACATCGATTCTGAATCCAGAACAAATCTGCTGGTCAATACTCTGACACTGATTTCTACAGTTGAAAAGAAAGTCGTTGTTTCCATGGATAATCTGACTTCTGCAGATATCACAACAATTGCAGTAGGTGAACCTGAAACAGTACCGGCAGGCAAATATGCTACTCAGGCAATGGACAACCTGGGAATCACTTCTCAGCTGTCTGATAAAATCGTTTATGCAAAAGACGTACGTGCCGTACTGAACTATGTTGAAACAGGCGATGCTGACTGCGGATTTGTTTACAGAACAGATGCTCTGCTGCTGAGTGAAGATGCCGGCGTCATCATAGGTGATGTTGATACTGACCTGCACGATGCTATCGTATACCCTGCAGCACTGATGGCAGAAGCCCCTCAGGCAGAGGCAGCTGCTGATTTCTTCGAATTCCTGCAGAGTGATTTTGCAAAAAAAGTTTTCGAAAAATACGGATTTACTGTTAAATAAGAATTTAGAATTATGATTGAACCGGTTATTTTATCATTAAAAGTTGCAGCCATTGCAACAGCCATAGCCTTCATCCTGGGAATGGCAGCGGCATATGTAATGACCCGCACAAAGCTTCCCGGAAAAAATATATGGGAAACGATACTGATTTTACCGCTGGTTCTGCCGCCATCTATAGTTGGATACCTATTATTAAGATTATTCGGGAAGAGAGGTCTCATTGGGGCCTTTCTTCTTGATACGTTCGGGATACAGGTGGTATTTACATGGATTGCATGTGTTATTGCAGCGGTAGTAGTAGCTTTTCCGCTGATGTACCAGAATGCAAAAGGGGCATTTCAGAGTGTAGATGAAACATATGAACTGGCAGCAAGGACTCTGGGCAGTGGCCCGTTTAAAGTTTTCCGTACTGTGACAGTTCCTTTATGTGCACCCGGAATAATAAGCGGTGTTGTTCTGACTTTTGCAAGAGCACTGGGAGAGTTCGGTGCTACGCTGATGCTGGCAGGTAATATCCCGGGAAAAACTCAGACTATTCCTACTTCAATTTACTATGCAGTGACAACAGGGAAGGAAGAACAGGCGACAACGCTTGTAATAATTATGATCATTTTCAGCTTTGCATTGGTCTTCGGACTCAACACGTGGCTGAAAAGGAAAGACTACAGAGGTTGATATGGGATTATACTGTAACATTAGAAAAACACTGGACCATTTTACTCTGGATGTGGAGATATCCATGGAAAATGAGCTGCTGGTAATAGAAGGGGCTTCCGGTGCAGGGAAGACAACGATCCTGAACTGTATTGCGGGGATCAGAAAACCTGACGATGGCCTGATAAAGATCGGTGATAGGATCCTGTTCAGCCATGAAAAAAAGATAAATATTTCAGCGGAAAAAAGGAATATAGGATATCTGTTCCAGAACTATGCGCTTTTTCCCAATATTACTGTAAAGAATAATGTGCTTTACGGACTGAAGAATAAAAAAGAATTCCACCAGAAAGAAACAAAAGCTGAACTGCTGGAGTATGCAGATTATATGATGGAAACTCTGGGAATCATGCATCTGGCTAAAAAAAGACCAAACCGGATTTCCGGAGGTGAAAAACAGCGTGTTGCACTGGCAAGAGCTATGGTGACTAAACCTTCACTGATGCTGCTGGACGAACCGTTCTCTGCGCTGGATGAGAACACAAAAGAAAGAATCTACGAAGAATTTCAGGATTTTAAGGAAACGCTTAAAATCCCAACGATCTTGATAACACATAATCACAGAGAAAGTGAATTATTTGCAGATAAAAATATAAACTTAATGGAAGGCAAGGTAATCTGACTATGAAAGAAGTAGCTGTACAGAATGCAGTAGGAACGGTACTGGCTCATGACCTGACTCAGATAATTGTAGGAGAGTTTAAAGGAGCTAAATTTAAAAAAGGGCATGTGATAAAAGAGGAGGACATTCCTGTTTTATTATCTATGGGTAAAAAGCACCTGTATGTACTGGAAAAAGAAGATAATGATGTTCATGAAAATGATGCGGCATTCAGAATAGCTTCCGCGGCAGCAGGAGAAGGTATTTCTCTTGCTGAACCTCATGAAGGAAAGATCGAGCTGAGAGCGGAATGTACAGGATTGCTGAAAATTGATAGAGCACGCCTGTATGAGCTGGTATCTCAGGACGAAATCATGTTTGCTTCCATACAGGAAAATATCGTAGTGAAAGAAGGTCAGAAACTGGCTGGAACTAGAATCATTCCGCTGTTTATCTCAGAAGAAAACATGCAGGTGGCAGAAAAAATTCTGGCAGATGGCCCTATCATCAAAGTCGTTCCATTAAAGAATATGAAAGTCGGCATTGTTACTACAGGCAGCGAAGTTTATTCCGGTCTGATCGAAGATAAATTCGGTCCGGTGCTGGTAAAGAAGTTCGGTGATCTGGGAAGCACTGTTGTTAAACAGGTGTTTGCAGACGATGATGATGAAATGATTGCCGGCTGCATCAGGCAGCTGGTAGATGAAGGCATGGATATTATTGGCGTTACAGGCGGTATGTCTGTTGACCCTGATGACATGACTCCTTCCGGGATCAGAAAAGCAGGAGGCGAAATCGTAAGCTACGGAGCGCCGGTACTGCCGGGAGCAATGTTTATGCTGTCATATATCGGAGATGTTCCTGTTGTCGGCCTGCCGGGATGTGTAATGTACAGCAGAACGAGTATATTTGATCTTGTCGTGCCGAGACTTCTGGCAGGCGAAAAAGTAACAAAGAAAGATATCAATATGCTGGCTCACGGCGGACTTTGCCTGAACTGTGAAGTGTGTACATATCCGATGTGCGGATTCGGGAAAGCATAACGCGGTGTTGGCTTGACAACATTTATTCTATATGTTATCGTAACAACATAATACAATTTCTTGCGCGAGATAAAAGAACCGTATTTTGTCAGATTTATTCCGATTTTTGTCTGACAAAGTGCGGTTTTTTTGTTGTGCCAACATTGACTTTTTTGAACTAAGCGATTATAATGTCTTGAGACTATAGTATATAATAAAGAAAAATGAATATACTCCGATTTTCACTTGACACTCTGTGCCGGTGAAAACGTTAGGGTAATGGGAGCGATTCTGTTGCCTGCCATTGTGCAAAGGAGAGCGTACCACATCTCGGATGTGGGTGTTTTTCTTTGTATTTTTTTGTTTTTGAAAGGAAGAAACCATGAAGAGACTGAAGTTTAAAAAAGAAAAGTGCATCGGCTGTCAGCTCTGCGCTCAGCTATGTTCCGCATTCAAGGAAGGCGAATACGTACCATCCAAAGCTAGAATCGCTATCGAAACTACATACGACAACGGTAACCTGAAATACCATGACCACTTCTGCATCATCTGCGGAATGTGTGCAAAGGCTTGCCCTGTTGATGCTATCACAGTAACTGACCACATCGAAGTTGACTTTGATAAATGTATCGGTTGCGGCGCTTGCGCTGAAAAATGCCCTAAAAAAGTTGTTAAGATCAGAGACGAAAAAGCATATATCTGCGATACTTGCGGCGGAGACCCTAAGTGCGTACAGATGTGCCCTCAGAACGCTCTGACATTTGAGTAAAATAAAGAAGGAGGAATTTAGATATGACACAGACAATGCTGGGATATCAGAATAAAGTATTAAGAATTGACTTAACTAAAAAAGGATGCTCCTTCGAACCGCTGAGAATGGATTTCGCAAGAAAATACGTTGGTTCTAAAGGACTGGCTATCAGATACATGTACGAAGAACTGGAACCTGGAATCGATCCGCTGGGACCAGACAACAAACTGTTCCTGACTACTGGACCTTTCACAGGTACACCTGTTCCTTGCTCCGGTAAATTATCCATCGCAGCAAAATCTCCTGCAACAGGAACAATGAACGACTGCTCCGTAGGCGGACACGTAGGCGTTCGTGTTAAATACGCAGGTTACGACATGATCATCTTCGAAGGACAGCTGGATAAACCTGGTTATGTCCTGATCGACAATGATAAAATCAGATTCATGGACGCAGAACACCTGTGGGGTAAAGGATCTCACGAGGCAGAAAAGATCCTGGCAGATCAGTATGGTCCTGAATACTCCATCCTGTCCATCGGACCTGCAGGTGAAAACCTGAACATCATGTCCTGCATCAACTGTGACTACTACAGACAGGCAGGCCGTGGCGGTATCGGTGCAGTTATGGGTTCCAAGAACATGAAAGCTATCGTTATCCGTGGTACTGGCGGAGTTAAAGTTAACGATATCGAAGGAACAACTAAGAGACTGTTCGAAATCCTGAGAAACGATGTAGTAAACGATGACAACCAGTTCATCTTCGATGACGGTACAACTGCATTCCTGGAAGCTTGTAACGACGGCGGTATCCTGCCAGTAAACAACTTCTCTGATACTACAGACGAAAAATGGACAGAATATAACGGTGAAGTACTGAACTCCTACAGACAGGGTAAACGCGGATGCGGATCCTGCGGTCTGGGATGCGGTAACTTCCTGAAAATCGGTAACGCTATCTGCGAAGGTCCTGAATACGAAACAATCGCTGTTGCAGGTCCTAACGCTGGTAACAGAGACCCTGAAAAAATCGTTAAATTCAACGAAGTATGCGACAACATGGGTCTGGATACAATCTCCTGCGGTGACACAATCACTTGGGCTATGGAAATGACTGAATCCGGAAGACACGATTTCGGCATCAAATTCGGCGAAGCTGACAAGATGATCGAATACGTTGAAAAGATCGCTAAGCTGGAAGGCGTTGGTGCTGACCTGGCTCTGGGTACTAAGAAAGCTTCCGAAAAATTCGGCGGCGAAGATATTGCTATGCAGGTTAAAGGTCTGGAATACCCACAGTACGAACCACGTGGATCCTGGGGTATGGCATTATCCTATGCAGTATCCGACAGAGGTGCTTGCCACATGAGAGCTTATGCTCCTAACGAAGAAGTATTCGCAGCTTCCATCCCTCCATACACTCCTGAAGGAAAAGGACAGATGGTTTACAATCTGGGTGAATTCAACGCAATCAAATTCTCCCTGTGCATCTGCGACTTCTGGGGAACAATCGACTACGCTATCATGTCCGAACTGCTGACAAGAGTAACAGGTGTTGAATGGACTGAACAGGATATGGCAGATGTTGGAAGACGTGTACTGAATATCGGCCGTGCGTTTAACCAGAGAGAAGGATTCAACAGAGCTCACGATACAGTTCCTAAGAAAATCGTAAGAGACGCTCTGCAGAATGGTCCTGCTGCAGGTCAGGTAATCCCACCTGAAGCATTCGAAGACATGCTGAACCAGTACTACGAAATCATGGGCTGGAACCAGGACGGTACTATGCCTGATGAACTGGTTAAATCCTTACTGTAAGAATTTAAGTTGGTTTCACAACAAAAAAATATATGTAACCTTCGAAAATGTTGGTATAATAAAAGGACAGAGTTCGTGCTCTGTCCTTTTAACATGCAGAAAACCATTAGACGGAGGAATAAATGAAAGTAACTATCGTAATGAGAGGCACTCTCAGAAAAGTATACGGATATGACGAACAGGTCGTGGAAGTTCCTGAAGGCAGCACATGTGCACAGGCACTGGAAGCGATTGGCGTCCACTACAAAGAAGAGCCGAAATTCGGCTTTGTATCTGTGAATAACATGCGCTGCATGATCGATGATGAACTCCATGACGGAGACTATCTGAAAGCATTCTCAAAAGTATTCGGAGGCTGATTATGGGAAGATACGACCGCAATATCGGTACTATCACAATAGAAGATCAGGCTGTACTGGCATGCAAATCCGTATGTGTTGTGGGCTGCGGCGGTCTCGGCGGCGGTGTGATAGAAAACCTCACCCGCATGGGTGTCGGTGAAATCACAGTCGTTGACGGTGATGTTTTTGATGAATCAAATCTCAACCGTCAGGTGCTTTCCAACGAAGAAAACCTGGGAAAATCAAAGGCTGAAGAAGCTGCAGAGCAGATGAGCCGCATCAACTCGGAAATCACTTTTGTTGCAATTACAGACCTGCTCAATGCAGACAATGCAGAGGTGATCATAGACGGAAGCGATGTTGTCGTTGATGCCTTGGATAATCCTGAAACGCGTCTGATTCTTGAGAAAGCATGTGAGAATTTAAATATACCGCTTGTACACGGCGCCATCAGCGGATGGAATGGACAGGTGGGCATCTGCATGCCGGGAAGCAGAATGATTTCACAGCTTTACGGTGAAGGCGGAGGGGCAGATGAGAGTCCGACCAACCCTTCTTTTACACCGGCTGTGATTTCAGCACTTCAGGCAGCGGAGGCTATCAAGCTGATGCTTTGCATGGAAGAAGCGTTGATAAACAAGTTGCTTGTAATCGATCTTCTGGATCATGAGTATGAAGTTATAGATTTTGGAGGCTGATGTTATGAGAACGGTAATGATAAAAGGATTTTCCAAAACAGGAAAGACTTCAACGGTGACTGCCCTTGTAGCGGAGCTGAAAAAAAGAGGATATACGGTCGGAACCGTCAAGGATATCCATTTTGAAGGATACCATGCAGATGTGGAAGGCACCGACACTTATAAGCACCGTCAGGCCGGGGCGAGACGTGTAACTGCAAGAGGAACAGGCGACACGGCGATCATCGCTGACCGTCAGATGACTATCCACGAGATCCTCAAATATTACAAAGAAGATTTTGTCATTCTGGAAGGTGACAGTGGACTGAAATGCCCGACTGTCATCACCGGCAGAACGACCGAAGATATAGATAAAAGATGGTGTCATGAGGCTGTTGCTATTTCAGGGGTAATTGCGGGAGACCCGGTCACAGGTGAGGGAAAACTCATGGATGAATACAGAGGGCTGCCAGTTATAAACGGAATCACGGAGGTGGAGAAATTGGCTGATATCGTAGGAAAAAATACTGAGAAAATGGTTGAAAATATGGAAGTGGAGCTGACTATCGGCGGCGAAGATGTCTGGATGGTACCATTTGTAAAAGAGACAATAAAGAACGTAGTAGTTGGCGCAGTCAAGGCGCTGGACGGCTATGAAGAAGGAAAAGAAATCGTAATCAAAGTGAAGTAGGAGCTTTAAATGAGATTATTAAAAGTAGATACGCTTGCAGAGGCAAGAGAAAAGCTTTTGAAAGCAGCTGAAAATAAAATACCGGCAGTGGAAACTGTGGGCTTCGAAGAAGCACTGGGCAGAGTGCTGGCAGAGGATCTGTCCAGCAAAGATTCCATTCCGGGATTCCGCAAATCCACGGTGGATGGATATGCCGTAATGGCAAAGGATACACAGGGCGTTACGGAAAGTATACCTGTATTCCTGGATGTGATCGAGGAAGTCGCGATCGGCATTCAGCCTGAGAAAACGGTTGGGCCGGGACAGGCTGTATATGTGCCGACAGGCGGTATGGTGCCTGAAGGTGCAGATGCCATGGTAATGATCGAGTACTGCGAGAAATTCGATGATACAAGTATTGCAGTATACAATTCCGTATCTCCGGGACGCAGCATAATCATGGAAGGCGAAGACATTATGTCCGGCGCACAGTTCCTGAAAAAAGGAAAAATCATACGCCCTCAGGAAGTGGGAGTAATGGCTTCTGCCGGTGTGACTGAAGTACAGGTTTATAAACCATGGAAAATCACTATCATTTCTACAGGTGACGAACTGGTAGATGCAAAGCAGAAGCCGGAAAAAGGTCAGACAAGAGACATCAACACATACTCTGTTTCTTCCATCAGCAGAAATCACGGATTTGAAATCATTGACCGGAAGGTCTTAAAAGATGACAAAGAAATACTTACGGCAGCAATCAGTAAAGCAATGGCTGAAAGCGATGTCGTTATCTGCTCAGGAGGCAGCTCCCAGGGTGAAAAGGACCACACTGCTGATGTTATGGATCAGCTTTCAAATGAAGGTGTGTTCACTCACGGAATCGCTATCAGACCCGGAAAACCTACGATTCTGGGATATGATGAAAAAACAGAAACTATATTGGTAGGACTTCCGGGACATCCTGCAGCTGCAATGCTGGTGTTTGAACTGATGGTGATCTGGCTTTACAGACAGCTGACAGGCCAGAAGGAAGCACCGAAGACTCTGGCACGCATTTCTGAAAACGTTGCAGGCGGAGCAGGAAGAACAACTTGCCTGCTGCTGGAACTGACAGAAGGCGAAGACGGAATATACATTGCAGAGCCGGTACTGGGAAAATCAGGACTGATGACGACTCTGACGAGAGCAGACGGATATACACTGGTTCACGGAGACACAGAAGGTCTGAAAGAGGGCGAACTGATCCGGGTAACATTATTCTAAGTGAGGGAAAAACATGGCTAAAAAGCGTAATTTATATTTAAAAACTATTCCAGTAGAGGAAGCAAGAGAAAAATATTTCACAGCGCTGGAATCTGTGCTTTCAGTTAAACTGGAAACTATTCCGGTAACAGAATCTCTGGACCGCATCACAAGTACAGCAATCTTCGCAAGATACAGTTCTCCGCTGTTCAATGCTTCCGCTATGGACGGCATTGCTGTAACTGCTGAAGACACAGCAAATGCCAGCGAAGTGAACCCGGTGATCCTGCCTGAAGGAAGCTATCAGATCGTAGATACAGGAGATCCGATCCATCCGCCGTACGATGCAGTCATCATGGCTGAAGACATCGTAGAGGTAGAAGAAGGTGTTAAGATCATTGCTTCCGCGGCACCGTGGCAGCACATAAGACCTATCGGAGAAGACATCGTTTCCGGGGAAATGATCCTGCCAAGCAATCATAAAATCAGACCTATCGATATAGGTGTGTTATTATCCGCAGGAATTCTGGAAATTGAAGTAATAAAAAGACCTGAGGTGGCGATTTTCCCTACAGGTACAGAAATCATCGAACCTGAAGATGATCCTGAAGACGGCAGCATCATCGAATCCAACTCCCGTATGTTTGAGAACATGGTAACAGTAGCGGGCGGCATCAGGCACAGATTCCCGCCGATCATCGACAACTACGAAATGATCCGCGACCAGGTTTCTGCGGCAGTAGATACACACGACATGGTCATCGTAAATGCGGGATCCAGTGCAGGAACAGAAGACTTCACAGTTCATGTTCTCCGTGAACTGGGCGAAGTTATCGTTCACGGCGTATCCATCAAACCGGGCAAGCCTGTTATCCTTGCAATCGTAAGAGGCAAACCTGTGATCGGTCTGCCGGGATATCCTGTATCCGCGTATATCGGATTTGAAAACTTTGTGCAGCCGGTGCTGCAGATGATGGGTAAGCGCCCGGAACAGCTGACAGAGACTGTGGAAGCAGCGATTTCAAAACGTCTGGTTTCCAGTCTTAAACATAAAGAATATGTCCGCGTAAAAGTGGGCAAAGTAGGCGACAAGTTCGTTGCAGCTCCTCTGGCAAGAGGTGCAGGCGCAGCAATGTCTCTGGTGCGCGCAGACGGATTCTGCGTCATCGAGCAGACCAGCGAAGGTGTTGAAGCCGGAGAAATGGTCAACATCGAGCTGTACCGCAGCAAAGATGAAATCGAGCATACAGCAGTTATCATCGGAAGCCACGATCTGATCCTGGACGTTATGGCAGACATCATGCCGAACGAATATCCGGGCATGCATGTGACAAGTACACATGTAGGAAGCATGGGTGGTCTGATGGCTCTGCGCAGAGGTGAAGCTCATCTTGCTCCTATCCACCTGCTGGATGAAGCGACAGGCGAATATAACGTTTCCTATGTGAAGAGAATGTTCAAAGAGCCGATGGCACTGATCAAAGGAGTAGACCGTATCCAGGGAATCATGGTTAAAAAAGGCAACCCTCTCGGAATCAATGGAATTGCAGATCTGGCGAAAGACGGAGTACGCTATGTCAACAGACAGAGAGGCGCAGGTACAAGAGTTCTGTTCGATTACCAGCTGAAGCAGGCAGGTATCCAGCCAGAAGCGATCAAAGGATATGACCGCGAAATGGCCACTCACATGGCAGTGGCTGCGGCAGTTGCCAGCGACAGCGGCGACGCCGGAATGGGCGTACTGTCTGCAGCTCAGGCAATGGATCTTGACTTCATCCCTGTAGGCGTGGAAGAGTATGATTTCGCTATCCCTCAGAGATTCCTTGATGTACCTGCAGTGCAGGCTTTCATTGAGATCCTGAAGAGCGATGGCTTCCATAAGAAACTGGAAGAACTGGGCGGATATGAAGTGAGAAACGCCGGGGAAATTGTAGAAATCTAAAATTATATTTTCTTGTGCTGATTTAAATATCTCAGACAACCTGTAATATTCTTGCGATTTTAAAAAACTATATTGCGTTGTTATTATAGCGTGGTTGTTTGTATAACAACATTGTGTTAAACTAACAGTAACTCCGAGCTGGAATTTCTAAAGCGCATCAGCGCCATGAATTACAGCCAATGGGTATGCGGGGAAACCTGTGTGCCTTCCGTGTTTGAGAAGGATGTTGGATTTACATATATGCATGCGGTTTCTGCGAGCATAATTTGACTTGTTAAGTACAGCAGTAGTTTCTTGAACAGAAGGAGCTACTGTTTTTTATTTTTAAACTAAGAAAAGGAGCAATCACAAATGAAAAAATTCAGAGCAGCATTAGTTGTTGTACTGGCACTGGTATTCTGTCTGGCAATGACTGCATGCGGAGAAGAAAAAGTTGAAGGCCCTGAAGTTCCTGAAGCAGGAGATCTGGGCGCAGTAATGGTTTACGTTGACGGTGAACCTGTAAGCGAAGAAGGTATGACTTACGATGATATGGCAGATGTCCTGACTCACACTCAGACAGAAGACGGAACATTCTACTATGGCGTTCCTGTAGCTGATCTGGCTGCTGATGCAGAAATCGCAGGCGTATACTTCCAGGCAGAAGATGGATTCATGTCCTACGGTGCAGCAGAAGCTTCCGTACTGACTGTATTTTCCACAGACGCTGATGGCGTTTACCAGCCTGTAATGTATAATGAAGCAGCAAGCTTCGGCGGATTCGTTGACGGCGGAATCTTCAGCACAGGTGTTAAAGCAGTTTACCTGACTACAACAGCTTCCGACTGGTCTGTTGATATCCAGGTTGACGGTGAATCCGTAGGAACTCTGACAGTTGTAGAATTTATGCAGAAAACTCCAATGAACGGTAACCCAACTCCAACAGCAATGTACGATGCTTCCTTCATGTACAAACAGGGACAGGCTGAATACAAAGGACAGTTCCTGGGATTCGGTCTGGATCAGCTGGTTGCAAAATGCAACAAACTGGAAATGGGAGTTCCAACTGAATACACTAACGTAGAAGTTACAGGCGTGAACGGAATGGGAGTTGAAGGTGTTAACACTGAATACAGCACTGACGCAGCTTCTCCATGGTACTATGGAAACATGAAGTTCTTCACAATGTATGACGGTAAAACTTACTGCGAAATCGGTAAGCAGCCTGTTGGTCTGACTGCATTCCTGGATGGACAGGGTATGAGATGGACAACTTACAACCTGACTACAATCAACTTCGTAACAAAATAAGTTAATCAATACTACGCGGAAAGACGGCAGACTCTGCCGTCTATTCGTGTCTAATAAAGGAGAAAATACATGAAAAAGTTTTTATGCATAATGCTGGCACTGATCATGGCATTTACTGTATGTGCGTGCGGCGGAGCTTCCACAGGCGACAGAGTTGTAACTGACCTTGTAGGAAGAGAAGTTGGCATGTCTGAAGAACCTCAGAACATCGCAGCTATGGCCGGACCTACATATGAAATGACATTCATGCTGGATTCTGTAGACAAAATCAAAATGGTAAAAGCAGGCCACACTACTAACTATCCTCTGGCTCTGCTGACAAATCCGGATCTGGCAAACATGAACACACTGGCAGCTAACCCAAGTTCTTCTGTAAACATTGAAGACTACCTTGCTGAAGAAATCGATCTGGTACTGTACTACGAAACAGAAACAGAACTGGAAAAATTCGAAAACGCAGGTATCCCTGCTATCGTAATTTCCAAAAATACCGGTCTGCTGGGAACAATGGAAGAAGTTAAAGCTCAGACTATCGATGAATACATTGAACTGATGACTTCTCCTATCATGATCCTGTCTGACGCGATCAATACTGAAGAAGCAAAAGCTGAAGCAGAAGCATGGAAAAAATATACTGCAGGCATTCTGCAGATGGTATATGACAGAACAAAAGATCTGACAGATGACCAGAGAAAAACCGTTTACTGGGGAAACACATGGGGTGAAAACATCCTGGCTTCCTACAGTGTAAACAACCGCTGGTATGAAGTTAATCTGGCAGGCGGAAAACTGCTGGGACCTGAAGAAGGCGGCGGAAACTTCCCTGAAATCACTTCTGAACAGCTGTTCAAATGGGATCCTGATGTAATTCTGGTAGACAACCACGGTAACTATCCTGAACTGGTAATTCAGTCCATGTACAAAGACGGTTCTCAGTGGGCTTCCCTGTCTGCAGTTAAGAATGAAGAACTTCACAGAATCCCTGCTGGCGTATTCTTCCTGGACAAAGGATCCACAACAGCACTGATGGTACTGTGGATGGCAACTGTTATCCAGCCTGAACTGTTCACAGATGTGAGCGTTGCAGAAGAAATCCAGCACTACTACAGCGAATTCTATGAATATGAACTGACTCTGGACGAAGCTCAGCAGGTAGTAGACGGCTGGTACGATTTCAGTACTTTTGACGAATAAAAACAGGTGGTGTTTTAAATGAAAACTATCGAAGAAGCACCAAGACTTTCTTCCGGTGAAATAGATTTCAAGTCCCTTGAGGACCGTCCGTCCCCGTGGAAGTGGGTTCTGATGGCGGTACTTCTGGTGGCTCTGTTTATAACGAGTCTGTTCCTCGGAAGATATATAGTAATGCCGGATGAAGTAATCAAAATCATTGGTTATGAGATTTTCAATCTGCCGATCGAAAAAACGTGGACGACATCCGCAGCGACAGTAGTTATCAATATCAGACTTCCTCGTGCAATCATGGCCACGCTGATAGGTGCAGGTCTTTCGATGTCCGGTGCATCTTTCCAGGGCATGTTCCAGAACCCTCTGGTAGACCCGTACATACTGGGTGTATCCGCAGGTGCCAGCTTTGGAGCGGCAATTGGACTTGTACTGGAACTGCCGACTATCGGTATCCAGATGACATCATTTATCATGGGGCTTGTGGCAGTAGGTATCACATACTTCCTGGCGCATATGTATAAGACGACGCCGGTGCTCATGCTGATTCTTTCCGGTACTGTTGTATCTGCGTTCTTCCAGGCGATGCTTTCTTTCATCAAGTTCGTTGCGGACGATGAAGAAAAACTGCCGGCTATCACATTCTGGCTGATGGGAAGCCTTGGTAATGTCGGTCTTGATGATATTGCTCTTGCAAGCATTCCAATCATCATCAGTATCGCAGCGCTTCTGATAATCAGATGGAAGCTCAATGTACTTTCCATGGGTGACCGTGAGGCTAAGACACTGGGTGTGAATACTGAAAAGATGAAAGTTATCATCATCATTGCAACTACGATCATATCCTCAACATCTGTTGCTTTCTGCGGAATCATCGGATGGGTAGGACAGGTAATACCTCATCTGTGCCGTATGCTGGTAGGTCCGGATCATAAAGTCCTTATTCCGGCAACTATGCTGGTAGGCGCATCATATCTTATCCTGATCGATAATATGTGCCGTCTGTTTACAGTAACGGAAATACCTCTGGGGATCCTGACATCTGTAGTAGGTGCACCTGTATTCGCATATCTGCTGAGAAAGACGAGAGGGGGCTGGAGTTAATGACAGTGAAATTATCTGTACAGAATGCCAGCTTCGGTTACGGAAGTAATGAGAATGTCTGGGAAAACATAAATATCGATATCAATGATGGCGACTGTCTGTGTCTGCTGGGCCCTAATGGATGCGGAAAAACTACTCTTTTCAACTGTATCAATAATACATTTGAACTGAAGACAGGCCGTATTATGCTTAATGGTAAAGATATCAGAGATTTCGGTGTATCTGAACTGGCAAAGACAATAGGCGTTGTTTATCAGGAACACAGCGCACCATTCCCGTATACTTCTCTGGAAGTAGTCCGCATGGGAAGAACTCCTCATCTTGGAATGTTCTCCACACCGGACAAAAAAGATACAGAACATGCTTACAGCATCATGGAAGAACTGGGGATCGCGCACCTTGCAGGCAAGCGCTATACACAGATTTCCGGCGGTGAAAGACAGCTGGTTCTCATAGCGAGAACGCTCTGTCAGGAACCGGAAATGATACTGTTTGATGAACCGACATCCCATCTGGACTTCAAGAACCAGGCAATGGTGCTGCAGACAGTTAAAAAACTTTCTGCAAAGGGTATGACTATCGTCATGACCAGCCATTTCCCGAACCACGTATGGAAAATCGCAAACAAAGTGGCGATGCTGAACTATAACGGCATGGTGGCTCAGGGTGCGGTAGAAGACGTGATGACAGAAGAAAATCTGACAAAGACATATGGGGTAGAAGTAAAAATATATGATGCAGAATCCGGTAATCACAGGACTAAATTCTGCGATCCAAATCTAGACTAAGGAGATAAAAAATGAAAAAGAGAATTTTAGCTTTATTAACTGTAATGGTTATGCTGCTCGGATGCATCGCAATGACAGGCTGCGGCGAAAAAGAACAGGAATTTGAACCTGGTACAGACCACACATACAAAGATTCCATGGTACCGTTTGAAGAACTGGTTCCTGCAGAAAGAATCGTAATCATCCAGAATACACTGAATTTCGGTATGACTGGATTCTATACTTCTGAAACAGCTCCTGTAGCAGAAACTATTTCCTACAACGGAGCGAGCGTAGAAGCTTATCCTATCACTTACACTATCGACTTCCTGACTAAAGGAATCAAAGGAGATGTGAAAGTTGTAGATGCAGACGGCGCTGAAAAAACTATTGCAGCTGACGATTTCAAAGGAATGTACGTAGTTGTTGATTTCATGTCCAGTGAACCTGTAGTATTATATAACCCTGCAACAGGTACTTCTACAACTCTGTCCTATGCTGTAACAAGCAAAGGCGAAGGAATCTACTCCATCGTTGCTGATACAGCTGTATCCACTGCAGATATGATGAACAACTGCGGATGGGGAACAGAAGAAGAAGTAAGACTGGTAGCTACAGACAAATTCTACATCCCTGTAGCACCTGAATATCTGGCAATCGGAGAACTGAGAGGAACTCTGTCCGGAGCTCTGACAGCATCCTTCCAGGATATGGTTATTGCAAGCGGTAAGCTGAATGACCCTGTATACTTCGAAAAAATCGTTGAAGAAAAATAAAAGCGAGGAACGGCCTATGTTGATGGAAAAAGTAGTAGCTGCAGCGCAGCCGGTACTTAAAGGAAAGACAATTAAAGATATCGTTGTCGGAATTTCGTTGATAGGCGTTGAGCTTTCCGACGGAACAGTGGGCGTTGCTTATGTCCTGCGGGACGGACTGCCAAGCGGATGTTCTGTTTTCAAATACGTGATGGACATCTGCGGAAAACCTGCGGAAGAAGTTGCTGACTGGATCATCACAGGTGATGAAAATATCAAACGGGCAATTGCAGCAGCAGTGCTTTCTGCAGCGGCAAATGATCTGGAACTGGCAGATGATGATACTGAAATGCCTTTCGGAATGGAACTCGGTCCTGATGATACAGTGGGTATGATCGGATACATCCGTCCGATCGCACAGATCGTTCAGCAGCACTGCAGACTGATCGCATTTGATGAGGGCCTGTCCCTGCACGGAGAAACAGAAGTTGTTTATCCGATGGACAGACAGCCGGAACTGATGCCTCAGTGCGATGTAGTGATCCTGTCCGGGACTACTACCATCAATGGAAGTATCGACGGACTTCTGGAGATGTGCAGAGATGCACGTCAGATCATCATGTTCGGACCGTCCACACCGATGTATGCAGAAGGATGGAAAGGCACAGGAATCACGAACCTGGCAGGCGCAGTATGGGATAATTCCAAGAAGGATGAAATCTTCCGCGCTATCGCATTTGCCAGCGGTGTAAGTGAACTGGGCAAATACATGATAAAGAAAAATGTGATTGTTTAAAATTAAAGGGTGTCCCTGGCGGACACCCTGTTTTATTGTGTGTATTCAATTATTTGAAAATATTTTCTATGAATGCCCGGACTTCGGCTTCTACAGAAGCATCATCTCTTTTGAAGTCAAGTATTCTGCATCCGTATTCACCGGTCATTTTCTCTCTGAGCTGTGCATTATATTCCATGGTCACATTACTCTTGCCTGCGAGGCATGGCATGGCACCGGCCTTCTGCTGCTGCTTGATAACACCGATGCAGGGAACATCTCCGGCAAGCACTTCATGGAGTTTTTCTCTGAAGGCGTCGTTCCTGAGCTCGATACCGCCTATTTCATCCAGGAGAATAAGTTGTTTGCCGTCATTGTCAGTAAGGTATTTCATACCTTCTGATTCGAAAATCTCAGGCTTGTTGAGGCCTCTGACTTCTTCGGTGATTATACGGAAAATATTTTCGGGAGTATCTTCATAAGGAACGGCTAATCTCAGATCAGATGCAGGGACTATCCTGAAAGCTATAGTTTCATCGTTTTCGTTCTGCAGTCTCTGGCTTGTAAATCCGCCGATTTGATTTATATACGGAGCGATCAGTTTTCTTATAAGCGTTGATTTTCCGGCACCGCTTTCTGCTTCTAAAAATAAGTGTCTGTACATAAGAGTCTCCTTGCGAACTATTTTAAAATGTCATCGCCGAGCATTTCTCTGCGTTCTACAAACCCGTATTCCGTAAAATCAGTCTCTAAAAACAGTTTTGCAAATTTCCTTGCAGCATCTGTATTTACAGCAGTTACAGGAATTGTCAGAGCATGACATATCGGTGTTGCTTTTACTACGTTTCCGCCACCTACATCGAACTGTGCACCGGCGTATTCATCAGCCAGAGCATCACTTCCGAGATTCATGATTTCAGGAAGCTCGGCGATCATGGCGCCTCTGGCAGCAGCCCTCGTATAGTAATCAAAAGTATACTTGATTTCAGGAAGATCTTCAGGATCATTTCCCATGCCGAAATGACCGGGATGATCCAGCAGTCGGGACGCAAGGCCGGGTTCGAGTTTATCTGCCAGCATCATTGACATGACTGCACGGTAACCGCCGGGATCGGCGTAAGGATTGTGGTGATCAAAAGTTGCTTCAGGATCCAGCAGTTTTTCCTTCCAGTTTTCTGAAGTGATAGAGAAGCCTTCATTCGCAGCGACTACCATACGGTTTCCTGCAAAAACAATATAGCCGGCAGCTTTGTCAGGCATCATCATGGAATCAATGATTTTATCATCTGCAAGAATGAGAATGTCACAGGCTTCTCCGGACAGACATCTTCTGATAAGATCAACGGAACCGTCGACTGTCAGCTCTGCCGGTAATTCAGGGTGTGCGGCGTTCCATTTATTGATTGTGTCAGCAGCAGCCTTTCTTGCGACACCTGCTGAAAAAATATTAAGAGTATTGCCCATATCATACCTCCGGTTTGTCTGGTTTTATGTATATATGGTAACATATTAAAATCATTCATTGTCAGATTTTTGTCAAAAATTCAGAAAAAATACTTGCGGGAACAAAAGAATAGTACTAAAATACAAGTTGGCTGGACAACATGTATCCGGCCGGAAAATATAATAAGATCTTCGAGCAGTAAGACCTAAAGATCATATCCATGGTTTTGCTGACGGGGTGGTTCTGGAAACGGAATTGCCTTCCACGTTTGAAAAGGAGACCGGAATATTACCTGTTATATTTGGCTGATTTTAACATCGGATCTCTTTTGCGTGGGATCCGTTTTTTGATGCTCAAATTGCAGAAGCAGTTTAGTAAATAAAAAATATTATTTTGGAGGACAAAATGAAAAACGCAAAAAAAATCGTAGTAATCGCACTGGCTATGATCATGGCTCTGTGCACATTCACAGCATGCGGATCTGACGAACCGGCAGATCTGTCTGATCAGACACTGCAGGTATTCAGCGGAGCAGGTCTTGCTGAACCTGTACAGGAAATCGCTGACACATTCAAAGAACAGACTGGATGCGAAGTTGAGATCGTATTCGGACCTACAGGACAGCTGATCACTCAGATCCAGACTTCCGAATCCGGAGACCTGCTGATCGCAGGAGCTGTTGATGAAATCGCTGCCATGGACGAAGAAGAAATCACTGCTACTCACGAAATGGTTAAACACATCCCTGTTCTGATCGTACAGGCAGGTAACCCTAAAAATGTAGCAAGCATCAAAGACCTGGCTGAATTAGAAGTTATGCTGGCAGATCCAGAAGTAACTCCTATCGGTAAAATCGCAGTAAAAGTATTCGAAAATGCTGGTATCATGGATACTATCGACGTAGTAGCAAATACAACAACTGCTCCTCTGGCTCTGACTGCAGTAGCTGAAGGCAATGCTGATGCAACAATTGTATGGAAAGAAAATGCTTCCAAAAACGATAAAGTTGAAATCGTTGACTTAGAAGAAATGGCTAAATACATCAAAGTCGTTCCTGCAGTAGAACTGTCCTACAGCACAAACGAAGATGCAAGAATCGCATTTGTTGAATTCATGACAGGTGAAGAAGGAATGGCAATCTGGGCTAAATACGGTTACGAAGCTGTAGAATAAGATATAGAATAGAGAATTATGAAAAACACAAAGCAAAGAAAGAAAAAGCTTGATGGTTTTTCAGTAATTAGTATAGCTGTAGCACTGCTGATGATAATTTTCATCGGCAGTGCTATTATTGCAGTATTGATCGGTGGATTTGCGAATCTTCCTGAGGCTCTGCAGTCTGAAGAGACATGGTTCTCGATAAAGCTCAGTCTGATAACTGCTACGGTATCTACGATTCTGATAGTGCTGATCGCAGTCCCTGCGTCATATGCATTTACAAGAACAAAAATGCCGTTCAAGAAAGCTTCGGAAATTGTTATGGAACTGATGATGTGCCTGCCTTACCTTGTACTGGGCCTGTGCCTGCTGATCCTGTTCTCTTCAGGATTTGGTGACTGGCTCAAGGACATGGGATTCAAAGTTGTTTTTGATCAGAAAGGTATCGTTATTGCACAGTTCTTCGTAAACCTTCCGTTTGCGATGAGAATGGTGCGCACAGCTTTCATGCAGGTAGATGAGAGACTTGAAGTTATCGCAGGAATGCTGGGCGCTTCCAAGTGGAAGCAGCTGATAACTATCCTGCTGCCGCTTTCCAGAAATGCGATCATCAGTATGCTGGTACTGACGTGGTCAAGAGCAATCGGAGAATTCGGTGCAACACTGATGCTGGTTGGTATCACAAGAATGAAGACCGAAACACTGCCGGGAAGCATATACATGAGTATTTCCTGCGGAGATACAGGAATGGCGATGGCTTCTGCTACGATCATGCTTATAATAGCAGTAGCTGCAATGCTTATAACTAACAAACTGAACGAACCACCAAAATATTACCGTATGAGTGGGGAAAACAAATAATGAACGCAATTGAAACTAAGAATTTAGAAGTGAGTCGCGGCACTTTCCATCTGGGTCCTATAGACTTTTATGTGAAAGAAGGAGAAATTTTCGCGATTCTCGGAAGAACAGGCTCCGGTAAAACCGTGCTGCTGGAAACTATAGCGGGTTTTTATCAGGAACAGTATGAAGGCGATGTTTTTGTTTTCGGCGAAGACGGTTATGATCTTACACCTGATACCCGCAATATGGGATTCGTATATCAGGATGCAGGCCTGTTCCCGCATCTTACTGTGGAACAGAACATTGCTTACGGCCTTAAAATGCATAAGGTCGACAAAGAAACGATAGAAGAAAAAGTCAGTTATATTACAGATCTTCTGTCTATTTCAAAAATCAGAAAACAATATCCGGCAACTATCAGCGGAGGAGAAAAACAGAGAACTGCTCTGGCGAGATCTCTTGTTATGAATCCGAAGATTCTGCTGCTGGACGAGCCGTTCTCTGCACTGGATCCTGCGACACGTCAGAAGATGTATGAAGAAATGAGAAGGATCCATAAAGAGTTCAACTGTACGATAGTCTTTGTAACTCATGATTTCAGCGAAGCACAGACACTGGCTGACACAGTGGGGATCATGCTTCACGGAAAGATGAAGGCGATCGTGGAAGCGGACAGACTGTTTGAAAAAGAATTTGAAGACGAAGATATCAAGGAATTTTTAAGAGGATATAAAATGACTAAGAAAGAACTTTTTGATTTAATAATCGAAAAATTTACGGATTTACCTGAGGTGAAGGCTATTCTGGACGAAAAAGTTGAGATCAAGGCAAAGTCTCTGACACCTGAAGAAGCTATCGGAAACACAGAAAGAAAAGACTATCCGATCCTTACAGGTAAAGATGTTATGATCGAAGCTACTTATAATGGTGTTTCCGGTCAGGCATTTACAAGTGCACCTGCAGATTTTTCCGGCACACTGGCTGACATCATGAAGCTGGATTACGAAAATGATGATCACGCAGCGGGCCTGCTGATCGCAGCAATCAATGCAGTTATGGGAAGCCTCGGCCTGTGTGACAGAATGATCCACTGCAAAAATGAAGGACCTAAACTGTGCGGCCGTGAAATCGGAAAATATGTAAAAGAAAATTATGAAGATCCTAAAGTACTGGTTGTAGGTTATCAGCCATCTATTATCGAAAACCTTACTTCCCAGGGAACTAAGACAAGGGCGCTGGATCTGGACCCTAATAATGTGGGTCAGGAAAGATGCGGCATTATCATCGAACACGGTGTTGATGATATGGCAGATGCAATCGAGTGGGCAGACATGATCCTGTGTACAGGAAGTACAGTTTGCAATGGTACTCTTGTAGATTATATGGATCTCGGAAAACCGACTTATTTCTTCGGGACTTCTCTGGCAGGAACAGCAGAGCTGCTGGGACTGAAGAGATTATGCTTCCCTGACCTCCAGTAATGTATAGTATTGAAGCCTCTTTCATAAAAGGAAGAGGCTTTTTTAAAAATAAATTGCCTTTATGATAGAAATCTGCCGCATAATAGGGCATAATATAAATATCTATAACTATTTTTAAGGAAACAGATATGATCGATAATTACAATAGACAAATCAATTATTTAAGAGTTTCAGTAACAGATAAATGCAACCTCAGATGCCGTTACTGCATGCCTGAAGAGGGCGTGCCTCATCGTGAGCATAAAGACATGATGACAGTAGACGAAACTTTCATGGCTATAAAGGCTGCAGCCGAACTGGGGATCAAAAAAATCCGTATAACGGGTGGAGAGCCGCTTGTTAAGCGCGGCATCATAAATCTGTGCAGGGAGGTGGCCGAGATCCCGGGCATCGAAGAAGTCTGCATGACGACCAATGGAATATTGCTTCCGCAGATGGCAGAAGATCTTAAGGCGGCCGGGGTAGACAGACTCAACATCAGTCTCGACACGCTGGATCCGGAAAAGTTCCATTACATCACAAGAGTCGGACAGCTGCAGGATGTGCTGGACGGCATGAAGGCGGCTGAAGAAGCAGGCTTTGAAAACACAAAAATCAACTGCGTCCTGATGGGCGGCTTTAATGATGATGAAATTGAGGACTTTGTGAATCTCACAAGAGAAAAGCCTATAGAAGTAAGGTTCATTGAACTGATGCCTATAGGTGGAGGGATCGGTTTTGATAAGCAGCAGTTTGTCAGCTGTGAGGAAGTTCTCAAACGTGTGCCGGAACTGGAACCGATGAATCAGGAAGACGGTGTTGCAAAGCTTTATAAGATACCGGGAGCACCGGGTAGAGTAGGGCTTATAAGACCTATCAGCTGCGAGTTCTGCGAAGGCTGTAATAAAATCAGACTGACTGCAGACGGCAAGATCAAGCCGTGTCTGCATTCTGATCTGGAAATTCCGCTGAAGGGACTGATGCAGGAAGAGATGACAGAAGCATTAAGAAAATCAATACTGGACAAGCCTGAAAGGCGCGAGGAGCTGGATGCAGACAATCCGAGCCGCGCAGGCAGAGACATGAATCAGATCGGAGGATAAATCATGGCAGATTTTTCACATTTCAATGAAGACGGACGCGCTACAATGGTAGATGTAGGCGGCAAAAATGTAACGGAGAGAAAGGCTGTTGCGGTCGGAAGGATTTTAGTTAACGAGCAGTGCTTCCAGATGATAAAAACGGGAGGCCACAAAAAAGGCGATGTGCTGGGAACTGCGCAGATCGCAGGTATCATGGCGGCTAAGAAAACTCCTGACATAATTCCGATGTGTCATCCTATCATGATCACAGGTGCCAACATCAGATTCAATCTGAATGAGGAGGATCTGGCAGTGGAAATCGAGGCTACTGTAAAATGCAGCGGTGTAACAGGGGTAGAAATGGAAGCCCTGACGGCGGCTTCCGCAGCGGCGCTGACGATCTATGACATGTGCAAAGCAGTTCAGAAAGATATGGTCATCGATCAGATCCATCTGGTAAGTAAAAGCGGTGGTAAGAGCGGCGATTTCGTATGGGGAGGAGATAAATAATGAAATATACAGCAGCAGTTATCACAATGAGTGATAAGGGATCTCAGGGGCTGAGAAAAGATACGAGCGGTCCTGCAGTGCAGGAAATCCTGAAAGAAAATGGCTGGGAAGTTGTTTATACTAACATAATTCCTGACGATTTTGAAACAATAAAATCGGAGCTGATCAAATGTGCGGACGAGCTGGACATCTGCCTGGTAATGACTACAGGTGGCACAGGCTTCTCCAGAAGAGATGTCACACCGGAAGCAACACATGCGGTTTCTGAAAGAGAAGTGCGCGGCATTCCGGAAGCGATGCGTGCTGAAAGCATGAAAATCACTCCGATGGGAATGCTGTCCCGTGCAGAAGCAGGTCTGAGAGGCGGCACACTGATCGTCAACCTGCCGGGAAGTGAAAAGGCGGCAAGGGAATGCCTGAATGCAGTGATCAAACCTATCAGACACGGTGTGGAAGTCCTGAGAGGAACGGCTCACGACTGTGCGGAAATGCACAAACACGGTCACGACCATCACCATGATCACGGACATCACCACCATCACGAATAAACGGAGGACGGAAATGAACAAGAATATTCCATCTATAGATGCGTGGCTGGCGGAAGCCAAGGCACATGAAAGTGCGCCGAAAATTGGTATGTACCTGACGCACAACGGCATCGTACGCGAGAGTGCGAAAGCCAAAGTCCGTGAAGGAGCGGAGGATACGAAACCTGTTATCGGAATGGAATTCTCCTACGATAAAGAAAAAGTAGATGCGGTAATTGAAGAAACGTATAAAATGCCGGGCATTTATTATATAAAAACATGGCTCGCGGAGGGCCGGCTGCAGGTAGGAGATGACATCATGTATGTACTGATCGGCGGAGATATCCGTCCGCATATCGTGGAAGCACTCCAGTATCTGGTCGGCAGGATCAAAAATGAGTGTGTGGTAGAGAAAGAAATCTACTGAGAATAAGTGAAATCAAGACCAGTTTGCGGTGAAAAATTACCTGCGAGTACTGGTCTTTTTTAATAAAAATACAAGTATGCTTATTTTTTTGGGATATTTGGCAGACAAAACCAGTATTTGGTGCTATAATAGGTCTATCTAAATATTTTTCGGGCATAAGTGTGCCCAAAAATAAAAGACCTATAAACTGGGAACAGGAAAGAGGAAATAAATATGGATAAAATGGCATTAACAAAGAAAAGAAAAGAAGATGTAGTGAGAATGCTTCAGAGCATGACTATCAAGACTGATGAAGCAGGCGGATTTGTAAAAGAAGACGTATACACTTCTCTTCAGGATCTGTGTAATTTATATGAAGCAAATATCGCAAAACTGGAAATGGTATATAACTCTGAAATGGATGCTGTTGTAAAACAGATCGCTGCAGAGAGAGCTGCCGTTGAACAGAGAGTTGCAGAGGCAAAGGCTGAGGCATTAAAAGAAGCCGATGCTAATGTACGTGAGATACAGCAGAAACTGGAAAAATATGAATCCAACAATGATTTATATGTAAATATGATGATGGATGCGAAGAAAAACAGCAATGAAATCGTATCCAGAGCAAGAGCAGAAGTTACTCAGATGATGGAAGACAACAAGAGAGAAATCGCTGAGTCTAAGCAGAAAGCTGAAGAAGAACATGCAGCATTCGTGAAAAAAGCCGAAGAAGAAAACATGGAGCTGGAAGCTGAAAAAGTAAGACTGCAGGGAGAAATCCAGCAGGAAAGAGAAGCGTTTGAAAAGGAAATCCTGGCAGAACGTACACGTGTCGAAACAGAGCTGAAAACTATCCAGGAAAAAATCATTGCAGAAAAAACAGAAGCAGAGATCCTGCTGAAAGCACAGAAAGAACAGTCCGATGAAGAAATCAGACTTGCACATACAAAAGCTCAGATGCAGATCGAAGCTGCATGGGCAGAAGCGGAAAAACAGATCAATGAAAAGAGAGCTCAGGTAAATGCAGAACTGACATCCGAACAGAAACGCATCCGCCTGCAGCTGGAAACTGAACAGGCAAGAATCCAGGAACACCTGAATGCCAAACAGGAAAAAGTTGAATCTGATCTGGAAGCAAAACAGACAAAAATCAGTGAACAGCTGGAAGCTGAACAGATTGCCGCAAGAGAAGAAATCGAAGCAAACAGAAAGAAAGCTGAAGAAGAATTGGCTGCAGAGACAGAACGCGTTAATGCAGAGCTGGAAGAAAAGAAATCTGCTTTCGGGAGAAGGCGAAGGAGACGCGGCGACTCGACCGCAATCGGCGGAAAACGTCGCGTCGTC
>JAGBGL010000049.1 GCA_017936025.1 Bacillota bacterium
CTGTCCCATTATTTCACCTCCGGCATACAATCAGCAATACGGTTCATACCGCAGCCTACGCAGCCCTTACGGCAGTCCTGTGTAGTTGCAGCATTCAGAGCTTTTTCATATTCTCTCTTCAGGAAATCTTTTGAAATGTAAGAATCGATTATATCCCAAGGCAGAATTTCATCAAGCTCACGTTTTCTTGTAGTATAGAATGCAGGATCAACGCCTGTGTCCTCAAACGCCTGCTTCCATGCTGCTGCATCAAAGTGTTCTGACCATCCGTCGAATTTGCAGCCCAGTTCGCATGCTCTCAGCAGAACTTTTCCGACGCGTCTGTCGCCTCTTGCAAATACTGCTTCCAGAGAACTTGTTTCTGTATCATGATAATTGAATGTAATGTTTTTTACAGACAACTGTTTTGTCAGGTAGTTATGCTTTTCGATAAACTGTTCTTCAGTATCCTGCGCTTCCCACTGGAATGGTGTATGTGCCTTAGGAACGAAGTTGGAAACACTTACTGTTACGTTGAATCTGCCGCCTTTTCTTCCTTTGATTTCAAAATTGATATCCTTGATTTTCTTAGCAATTTCGGCGATTCCATCCAGATCTTCGAAAGTCTCTGTAGGATGTCCGATCATGAAGTACAGTTTGATATTGCTCCATCCCAGTTCCAGTGCCTGTCTTGTGGCACTGTAAATGTCCTCTTCTGTGATACCTTTATTGATTACATCTCTCAGTCTCTGAGAACCTGCTTCCGGTGCAAATGTCAATCCGGATTTCTTATATCCCTGGATCTCTTCAAGAACTTTGAATGAGAACGAGTCCAGTCTCAAGGATGGCAGAGACAGAGAAACGTTTCTTTCTTTACATGTCGCCATCAGATCCAGTGCCAGTTCTTCAAACTTGGAATAATCGCTTGTAGACAGTGACAGCAGGGACAGTTCTTCGTGTCCTGTGGAATCCAGCTGTTTTTCTACAATGGACTTGATAGTTTCAGGTTTTCTTTCTCTGACAGGTCTGTAGATCATTCCTGCCTGACAGAATCTGCATCCTCTCGTACAGCCTCTGAAAGTCTCAACTACTGCTCTGTCATGCACTGTTTCGATAAACGGAACAATAGGCTCTGTATTGAACGGCGCTGCATCGATATCCTGAACAACTGCACGTTTAACAGTGTCCGGAGCACCTTTGTATAACTTTCTGATTTCTGCAATGGTACCATCTGCGCCATACACCGGTTCGTAGAACGCCGGAACATAAACGCCATCCATCATGCAGATCGCTTTCAGGTAGTCTTCTTTGGACTGCCCTTCTTTTCTTGCCAGTGTGATCTGCGGAAGCAGTTCTTCACCATCACCGATCAGTACTACATCAACGATGTCTGCAAGCGGTTCAGGGTTGTATGCGCATGGACCGCCAACAACGATAACAGGGTCATCCTCACTTCTGTCAGCTGCAAGTACCGGGATCCCTGCCAGTTTCAGCATGTTTACGATATTGGAAAATGACAGTTCATACTGAAGTGTGAATCCTACAAAATCCATCTCTTTCAGAGGTGTCTTTGTTTCCAGTGTGAACAGCTCCATTCCTGCTGCTTTCATCTGTTCTTCCATGTCCATAGCCGGTGCAAAGACACGCTCACAGAAAATATCTTTTTCTTTATTCATCACATGATAAAGCAGCTGCATTCCCATATAAGACATACCGATTTCATATGTATCAGGGAATGCAAAAGCAAATCTTACTTTCACATCTTCCGGATTTTTGGAAACTGTATTGATTTCCCCGCCGATATAACGGGCCGGTTTTTCAACTTTCTTTAATAATGTATCTAATTCTCTGATGATTTCCATTTATTAACATTTCATCAACTGAACGAATGTCATGCCGATCAAATTTTCGATTTCACTTATAAAGCGTTTTGTTTCTTCTTTCTTTTTCTTTATTGCTTCTTCAGCACCCGGACGGCCGAATTTCTTTGCCTTCTCCAGAATATAGTCCATGCGTTTATCAAGACCTGCATATTTGTCTTCAAGAACCAGCTTGTCCGCCAGACAAATAAGATCTGTTTCATTGATACTGTCCACAGGGTTAAAAACTGTATAGTGCATATGTACACGGATTATATCTGCTTCCTGCTGATATCCCAGCTTTTCCATGAATTCCGCACCGCGGTTCCAGTGTTCGTCCTCGACCCTCGCGATATCATGTATCATGCCTGCAGCCATAACCAGCTCCAGATCAAGATCATATCCGTGCCTGTTCAGAGCACTGCCGATCTTATAAGCTGTTTCGGCAACAGCATTGCAGTGGCCTATAACATGCGCCGGTGTATTATATTCTTCTAAAAACTTCTGACACTGCTGTCTGTCAGGATGCTTCTGTTTCATAAAAATACTCATA